>JALXER010000331.1 GCA_027069385.1 Paracoccaceae bacterium | reverse complement strand
TTTTCGCCTGACCATGAGCAAGCCCGCAGGAATAGTGGGGCTATTTCAAGGGATTGCGAAGCCGTCAGGCGGAAAATCCGCCCAATCCGAAGGACGTCAAATCCGCTTCATCTCAGCGGCGTGGGCCGCTTGAAAAGGGGGCCACCCTGTTCGGCGCGACCCAAACCGCTGATATATCGCGGATTTGGCGCCGGTGGCGTCGGATTAATGGGTCCTGACCCTAAGGCAATCGCTTTGCTAATTCACGCAGGGGCACTTTCTGGATTTTACCGGTAGAGGTTTTCGGGAGTTCCTGAAACACCACGGTTTTCGGGCGTTTGAACCCCGCCAGCCTTTCGCGGCAATGCTCGATTATCTCGGCTTCAGTGGCGCTCGCCCCGTCTTTCAACTCCACAAAGGCGCAGGGGGTTTCGCCCCATTTGTCATCGGGGCGCGCTACCACGGCAACGGCGGCAACGGCAGGGTGGGCGTGAATCACGCCTTCTACCTCTATGCTGGAGATATTCTCTCCGCCCGAAATGATGATATCCTTGGCCCGGTCGCGCAACTGCACATACCCGTCAGGATGCATCACCCCCAGATCGCCGGTATGGAACCAGCCACCGCGAAACGCCTCGGCCGTGGCCTGGGGGTTATGCAGATAGCCCTTCATGGCGATATTACCGCGAAACATTACTTCGCCCATGGTTTCCCCGTCGGCAGGCACCGGTTGCATGGTGTCGGGGTCCATCACCGCCGCGTCCTCTTGCACCATATAGGGCACCCCCTGGCGCGCCTTCAGGTTGGCCTGTTTGCCAATCGGCAGGTCGTCCCATGCGCTGTGCCATGCGCAGGACATGCACGGGCCATAGGTCTCGGTCAGGCCATAGGCGTGCGTCACCTCGAACCCGTCCTCTTTCATCGATTGCAACACCCGCGCGGGCGGCGGCGCGGCGGCGGTCATGACCTTGACATGGTGGTCAAAGGCGCGCCGGTCCTGCCCCGCATCCACCATAAACGACAGCACGATCGGTGCACCGCACAAGTGGTCAACCCCTTGATCGGCGATTCCGTCAAAGATATTCTTGGCCGTTACCTTGCGAATGCACACATTGGTGCCTGCCTTGGCCGCGATGGTCCAGGGAAAGCACCAACCGTTGCAGTGGAACATCGGCAGAGTCCACAGATAGGTCGGATGCGCGCCCATGTTCCATTCCAGCACATTGCCCAGCGCGTTCAGATAGGCACCGCGATAATGATAGGCCACCCCCTTGGGGTTGCCGGTCGTGCCAGACGTATAGTTGACGCTGATCGTATCCCATTCATCATCGGGGGGCTGATAGGCGAAATCCGGATCACCGGCAGCGATAAAAGCCTCGTAATCCGCATCGCCCAGCACCTCGCCAAACGGCGCGGCAGGGTCATCGATCCCGATCAGCAGCGGCGGGGTGTCCAGCGAGGCCACGGCCTCGGTCACCACGGCCGAAAACTCGCGATCCACGATCAGGGCGCGGGTTCGGGAATGCTCGAGGATATAGGCAATGGTGCGCGCATCGAGCCGGCAGTTGATGGTGTTCAGCACCATCCCCGCCATCGGCACCCCGAAATGCGCCTCGTAAATCTCGGGCGTGTTGGCCGCTACCACTCCGACCACATCACCGCGCTGCAACCCGGCCCGCTGCAAGGCCGAGGCCAGTCGCCGGCAGCGCCCATAGGTTTGCGCCCATGTGCGCCTTATTTCGTTGTAGACCACCGCGATGTGGTCGGGAAAGGTCCGCGCGCTGCGCCTGATAAACGAAACCGGCGTCAGGGGGGCGTAATTGGCGGCGTTCTTGGCGAGTTCGGGGGGCATCGGATCTCCTTCATACAGCTGCACCAAGTATTTCGTAACCCGTTGGCGTTTGTAAAGGTACATTTCACCCTATCAAGGCGGGGTCGTCGCCCTGCGGTTTGTGATGGAAAACCATCGATGCTTGCTCACTCCTGAACAATGCCGATGCGGCCAGTCGGTAACTCTTGTGCCACATAGACGATCGCGCACCGCTTACCGGCACGGTAAGCTCTGGCGACGAGGTGGGCCGTTTACGGCTCGCCGAGGAGCCAGACAGCCAGCGGGTGCGCCAACCGCAAGCCTCCCGCACTACGGGGCCATTGTTTGCTGCGCAAACAAGACCCCTTCGTTTGGGCCGGGCCCTCGTGCTTCGCACATCGGGCGACGCTGCGCTGGCTATGGGATTGCGGGATGCCCAACCACGCTAGAGCACCTGATCCAGTGCGGCTTCCAGTCGCTTGACCGTCGCCTCCACATCGGCCAGCTTGTCCAGCCCGAACAGGCCAAGGCGAAAGGTCGAGAACCCCTCGGGCTCGTCACATTGCAGCGGTACACCGGCGGCGATCTGCACGCCAAGGGCAGCGAATTTCTTGCCGGTTTTGATGTCGGGATCACCGGTATAGCTGACCACCACGCCCGGGGCCTCGAAGCCCGGTGCGGCCACCGAGGCAATGCCGCGCGCCTTTAGTGCCGCGCGCACCCGCTCGCCCAGTTCCTGCTGGCGCGCTTTGATCGTATCCCAGCCAAGGGCGGCGGTTTCGAGCATCGCGTCGCGAAAGGATTTGAGCGCATCGGTCGGCAGGGTCGCATGATAGGCATGCCCGCCATCCACATAGGCCTGCATGATCCCCGCCCATGTTTTGAGGTTGCACGCAAAGCTGGAGGATTCGGTCTGCGCCATCCGTGCTTCGGCAGCAGGGGACAGCATGACCAGCGCCGCGGCGGGGCTGCTGCTCCACCCCTTTTGCGGGGCGGAAATCAGCACATCGACACCGGTGGCCTGCATATCAACCCAGATCGTCCCCGAAGCGATACAGTCCAGCACCATCAGGCCGCCAACCCCGTGCACCGCATCGGCCAGCGCCTTGATATACCCGTCAGGCAGGATCATACCGCTGGAGGTCTCTACATGCGGGGCGAAAACCACGGCGGGGCGTTCGGCCTGAATGCGCGCCACAGCCTCGTCAATCGGAACGGGGGCAAACGGAGCGGTGGCGGCGTTTCCGGTCTGGCGGGCTTTCAGTACCGTGTGTTCCGACGCAATTTGTCCCGCGTCGAAAATCTGGGTCCAGCGATAGGAAAACCAGCCGTTGCGAATAACCAGGGCGCGCTGGTCAGTGGCAAATTGGCGCGCCACGGCCTCCATCCCGTAAGTTCCCCCGCCCGGAACCACAACCACCGAAGAGGCATTGTACACCCCGCAAAGCGTCTGCGATATATCCCGCATCACCTGTTGGAAACGCGCCGACATATGGTTAAGCGAGCGGTCGGTGAACACCACCGAAAACTCCTGCATTCCATCGGGATCAACATTTGGCAATAAACCGGGCATCTGGCTCTCCTTGGTTCTGGGGTGCCTAGACCTAACGGGGTCTTGGGTGCAAATTCAAGACAGAATCGGCAAAGCGGCGCTCCCGCAGTCCAGCCTTGTGTTTGGCAAGCCAAACAAAAGGCTTCCCTTTGGGCCGGGCCGACCTTCGGTCGGCCCCGGGGGCCAGCCCCCGTGCCCCCGTCACA
>JALXER010000330.1 GCA_027069385.1 Paracoccaceae bacterium | reverse complement strand
ATACAGGCGAACTCGGCCAGCCCGCCCGAGCCGCCATAGGCCCCGACCCGCGTTCCAATCGCCGGTGCCGTTACGCCCTTGCCATGCGCCGTCACCGTGGCGCAAATCTCCATCCCCGGCGTAAAGGGCAAATCGAACTTTTCCTGATAGGTGCCCTTGACAATCAGCGTATCGCCAAAGTTGATACCGCAGGCATGCACGCGCACCTGCACCTGTCCGGGGCCGGGATTCGGCGGGTCGATATTGACCAGTTCCATCGGCGCCCCGAGTGTGTGAATTTGCATCGCTTTCATGACATTCCCCCGCTGTTTGCCCGAATTGACGCGGCGCGGCCAGAAAAGGCAAGCGGTTACTTGCGTTGGCGCACAATATTTTGTAAGGCAGCCATGAAACGGGGAGGGCCGCACGCTCGCCCCGCTATTTTTTTTGAAAAGGCCGGAATGATGGATTTGCGAAACGTCGCGATTATTGCCCATGTGGACCACGGGAAAACCACACTTGTGGATGAAATGCTCAAGCAGTCGGGGATCTATCGTGAAAACGAGGCGACCACCGAACGCGCCATGGACAGCAACGATCTGGAGCGCGAGCGCGGCATCACCATTCTGGCCAAGGCCACCAGCGTTGTCTGGAACGGCACCCGTATCAATATCGTCGATACCCCCGGCCACGCCGATTTTGGCGGCGAGGTCGAACGCATTCTGAGCATGGTTGACGGCGTTGTGCTGCTGGTCGATGCCGCCGAAGGCCCGATGCCCCAAACCAAATTCGTGACCGCAAAAGCGCTGGCGCTGGGGTTGAAACCGATTGTGGTGATCAACAAGGTTGACAAACCCGATGGTGAACCGGACGAGGCCCATGACAAGGTGTTCGACCTGTTCGCCAATCTGGATGCCAGCGATGAGCAGCTCGATTTTCCGATGCTTTACGCCTCGGGGCGTGCCGGTTGGGCCGATAAGGAGTTGGACGGGCCGCGCGAAAACCTGAACGACCTGTTCGAGGTGATCGTCAACCATGTACCGGCCCCCGCGCAGATCGCCCATCGGGACGAGCCGTTTCGTATGCTGGCAACCACGCTGGGCGGCGACGCGTTTCTGGGCCGCATCCTGACCGGTCGGGTCGAATCAGGCACCGCCAAGGCGGGCGACATGATCAAGGCCATCGGTATCAATGGCGAACCGGTAGAAAACTTTCGCATCACCAAGGTGCTGGCCTATCGCGGGCTGGATCAGGTCGGGATCGATCTGGCCGAGGCAGGCGACATCGTGTCGATTGCCGGCATGACCAAGGCGACCGTGGCCGATACCCTGTGCGATAAATCGGTAAACGAGCCGATTCCGGCGCAGCCCATCGACCCGCCGACCATTACCGTGACCTTTGGCATCAACACCTCGCCACTGGCAGGGCGTGACGGTGACAAGGTACAGTCGCGCGTCATTCGCGCCCGCCTGATGAAAGAGGCCGAATCGAATGTGGCCATCCGTGTTGGCGACACGCCGGGCGGCGAGGCCTTCGAGGTTGCCGGTCGCGGCGAGTTGCAAATGGGTGTGCTGATCGAAAACATGCGCCGCGAAGGATTCGAATTGTCGATTTCCCGCCCGCAGGTGCTGTATCGCGACATTGACGGAAAACGCCACGAACCCATCGAAGAGGCCACAATCGACGTGGATGACGAGTTTTCGGGCGCGGTAATCGAGAAGTTGACGCAACGTAAGGGTGAGGTCGTGGAAATGCGCCCCGGCGGGGTTGGCAAGACCCGGATCGTGGCGCATGTACCCTCACGCGGGTTGATCGGATATCACGGCCAGTTCCTGACCGACACGCGCGGCACCGGCGTGATCAACCGCGTTTTTCACGAATGGGCCCCCTATAAAGGAGCCATCGAAGGCCGTCGCGCCGGGGTGCTGATCTCGATGGAAGCCGGGGCCTCGGTGCCCTATGCGATTTTCAATCTGGAGGACCGCGGCAAGTTCTTTATCGGTGCTCAGGAGCAGGTTTATCAAGGCATGATCATCGGCGAACACAACCGCCCCAACGATCTTGACGTAAACCCGTTGAAGGGGAAAAAGCTGTCAAACGTGCGGGCCAGCGGCAAGGATGATGCGGTCACGCTGACCACACCGGTGCGCATGTCGCTGGAAGAGGCGATCGCCTATATCGATACCGATGAACTTGTTGAAGTTACTCCGAATAATATCCGTCTGCGCAAACGCCATCTGGACCCGATAGAGCGTAAACGCGCGGCTAAAAAAATTGAGGACTGAGGGATTCGCATTTTGCAAAACACGCCTAGATTGCGTAAGCTACACTCGCAAAATGCGAATCGTCTTTTTCGAAACCCGTCAGAAACCCTGAATATTTGCCTTTCAAATTAGGGGGTTGTGGATTAATCAAGGGTTTTTGAGTGAAGGCGTGAAGTTGGCGCAACTTGTGCAACTATTGTTTGTATTCGTCACCAGAATAAAAGTGAGTAACAAAATGAAACACCCAGTAGATGTCCATGTGGGCAAAAGAGTAAGACACCGTCGTTGGATGGTTGGCATGACCCAGCAACAATTGGGAGAAATTGTTGGGATCAAGTTTCAGCAGATCCAGAAATACGAAACCGGCATGAACCGCGTCAGCGCTTCGCGTTTATGGGATATCGCCGCAGCGATGGATGTGCCGGTCAGCTTTTTCTTTGAAGGTATGGAAGATAGTGATATAGAGGTATCCGAATCTAGCAAACAATCGGGCAAAGATATGCGCGGCGATTTGTTGGCTGATAAAGAAGCTTTGGAACTTGTGCGTTCATATTACGCGATTCCCGAGCAACAGCGCCGCAAACTGTTCGATCTTGCACGCGTTTTGAGTAGTGCCGCCTGAGTCAGCAATGACTCGGAATTGACTAGTTCGCAAGATTGTGGGATCCCCGTCTGGAAACAGGCGGGGATTCTAATTTTATGGAACTGACAAAAACCGAACAGCAGGAATTGCTTTGGGTCGCGAATGCGATTACCGACGCGGCGCGCGTCGAAAGCCTTGCGCATTTTCGCACCGCGGGGCTGGGGGTTGATAACAAGGAAGACAGCCATTTTGACCCGGTAACCGAGGCCGATCGGGCCGCCGAACGCGCCATGCGCGCCATTCTGGCCAAGCATCGCCCCGATGACGCAATCATCGGCGAGGAATACGGCGAGACCCCGGGCACCAGCGGCCTGACATGGGTGCTGGACCCGATCGACGGCACGCGCTCCTATATCAGCGGAACGCCGACCTGGGGCGTGCTGGTGGGGCTGGATGACAGCAACGGGCCGATCCTTGGCATCGTTGACCAGCCTTTTACCGGCGAGCGGTTTCTGGGGGGTTTTGGCCTGTCGCAATGGCAGCGCGGCGACGAGGTACGCGAAACCCGTGTACGCGCCTGTGCAAGCCTGAGCGACGCGGTGCTGTTCACCACCTTTCCCGAGGTCGGCACCAAGGCCGAGGGTGAAGCGTTCCGCGCGGTTTCGGGACAATGCAAGCTGACCCGCTATGGCACCGATTGCTATGCCTATGCGCTGGTGGCCATGGGCCAGATCGATCTGGTGATCGAGGCCGGCCTGAACCATTATGACCTGCAAGGCCCGATTGGCGTGGTGCAGGCAGCCGGGGGCATCGTGACCAACTGGCATGGCGAACCGGCCCATAATGGCGGTCGGGTTATCGCCGCGGGTGATGCGCGGACACACGCCCAGGCACTGGAGTATTTGCAAAAAGTTTGAAAAATCTGGAATTTGCGCTAAGCTACCTTGGATTTTAGTAAAGATTTGAGGTTCCAGATGCGCATATTCCCGGCTTTTTTGACGGTAATTCTGTTTCTTACCAGCGGCCCAATCGCCGCCGAGCAACATGCCGATATGGTGCTGGTGCGTGGCGAGCCGGTTATTACCATGCTCGAAGCCGATGTTACCCAGCGGCCCAGACCGGGGCAGGGGGATGGCTATGTCCAGACCATTCGCCGGATTAGCGACGGGGCCGGCTATCAGTATTACATCAACGATTCCGAGGCCCCCGACACCGAACCCTTTGCAGAATACCGGGCCAATTATTCGTTTACCTCGCCGCCGCTTATCATCGAGCCAAACGATTCATTCGAGATAACCGTCAATATTTCGCTGTCGGGCAAAGGCAAGTGGCACGGGTTTGACCTTGTAATCGGGTCGGACGGGTTTAGCCTGGGCGAACTTGGCAGTGGCCGGTATTCGTTTGTGGCGCAAATGGATGCCAATCAAATGCCCTATACCGGTGAAAGATGTGGCTTGGACTGCTATATCTATGAAGGCTCGGCCTCGGTCGTCGAGAGCCGCATTTTCAACGTCTGGACGCCCTTGCCCGACGAGGTTTCGATTACCGCATATTATAACGGCGAGCAGGGCAGCACGCAGATCGTTTACCCCTATACGCTGCAACCCCGCCCCGAAATCATTGAACGTGACGGGGGTGGCGGCTGGTTTGGTGCCAAGCCAACGGGTGAGTGTCGGATTGACACCAGCCGCTCTGTCAACGAGTTGACCCACGATATCGACATTCTTGCCGCTGCCGAAGATGAACATGTGAATCGCATCAGGGTCGCCAATGCCAATATGGAAGATCCGAATATCTATTTGTTTGGCGAAGGCGCAAGGATTTACGCCCGCACCCGCGCGCAGGTGATCGAGGACCTGCGCCCCGTGGTCGCTTATCTGCTGATCATGGGCGTCGATGATATCTATATCAACAGTTTGGCGCCGTGGATGCAGGTTATAGCGCGCGCCTCGGTGAATGAGGGATTTGTGCTGGAAACGGCGGTTTCGAAAATCAACGGAAAAGCGCCCGAACGGATGGCTGTAATGCTGCAACGTCGCCAGGCGCTGGAATACACGTTGGAGCTCATACGCGAACGAGCCGCAGAGCTGATCGAACAGCGCAGGCAAATGCGCCATTATCTGGAAACCGGAGATTTGAGTTGTACTGAATCGCCGTAACAAAAAGGATAGCACGTGTTTAAACCATTGTTGGCCTTGTTGATGCTGATGCCGGTTTCCTTGGCGGCACAGGAAATGGTGCTGGTGCGCGGGGCACCGACTATTTCTAACGGTGATGTCATCCAGCGCTATGAACCGATGCGCGGCAAGTTAAACGGCATGGAGGAGTACATCACGCAACTGGGTGTCGGCACTGCCTATCGGCGTGATTTGGCGGATGAACAACAAGAGGGTGTCGAGCCCTCGGTTGATCTGACCGCCAACTATTCCTTTGACCCGCCGCCCGCCGTGATTGTGCCCGGAACCACCATTGAAATGAACATGACGGTAACCCTGTCCGGTGGCAGTCAGTATGGCCATTTGGGGTATGGGTTAAGCGTGAATTCCAGCGGTAATTACGGGTCGCGGTTTGTGGACGGTGTGTTGGCCGCAAGCGCGGCGGACCTGCCGGTTTTTGACAATGCTTTAAACCGTCACAAAGGCACCTTCACCCGTTCCATCATGGCGCAGCTTTATGTAAGCCCCAACGCCGGAAGCGGGTTTTTCATTCAGGTGTTTTTTGACGGCAATACCACCGGTACCCACATTGTCTGGGAATATACCTTGCAGGAAAAAGCCGCCGAAAGCGGCGGGTGGCTTGGCCCCGCGCCAACCAGCCCGAACGGCGAGTGCGAGTTGGATACCGAAATGTCTCTTGCCGATTTCCAGCGCGCGCTTGACGGGCTGTCGAACCAGGAATCCGAGTTGTTGATCCGAATCCATCAGGTTCAGCAAAACATCGATGACCCGACGATTATTCTGCTGGGTCAGGCGGGCAGCAATGCCGTGCTGGCTATGCCGCAGGATCAGGTTCGGGATGAATTGGGCACCTTGATCGAACGCCTGCGCACGCTGGGCCTTGATCAGGCGTATCTGGATACGCTTTCGGGCATGAAATGGGTGTTGGCCCAGGCGGCGCTTAGCAGTGACATTCCGCGTGACGCGCTGGTGGCGCGCTTGCTACAACGCCGGGCGCAGTTTCTGCCGGTCGAACGCGAACGCTTGGCAGTGTTGGAGGAGGAGTTGACCCAAACCCGCGATCAGTTTGCCCAAACCCTTGCTCGCCGCGACGTGCTGAGCCGCTTTTTGGATACGGGCGAGGTCACCTGCCCGTAGGGTGGGTGGTTTCCACCCACCGCACCTAAGAAATCCGTTGCAGGAATGCGTCGATCTCGGCCCAGGCTCTTTCCTGAATATCGGGGGTTTCCATCCAGATTTCGTGCTGCGAGGTCGGCAGTTCTATCAGGGTGCAATCGGGCAATTCGCGCGCCCGTTTGCGGATCGCATCGCCGTCCACCACCTGTTCACGCCCGCCCACAAAGGCCAGAATAGGCAAAGAGGGCAGAACCGCGCCCTTGAAATAGGTGAATTCCTGCAAAGCGCCGTGCAGCCAGCGCAGGGTCGGGCCGCCAAGGCCAAGTTCGGGTTTGGCAACGATCTGGTCACGCATATAGTTCCAGTGGTCCAGATCGCCGGTCAGGGTGTTGCCCTCGAACGGTTCATCCACCACATAAGAGCCGGGTTTGCTGCTGGGTACGCGCATCTTTCCAAGGCCCAGTTTGGGCGCAATCCATGCCAGCGCGCTTAGCACCGTGCGGGTGCCTTTGGGCGCGTAAATCCCCCACATCGGGGCCGACAGGATGGCCGCGTCAAAGTCGTTTCGTTCTATCAGGGTGCGCAGCGCGATGCAGCCGCCCATGGAATGGGCAAACAGATAGCGCGGGCCGGGCAGGGCGGTGACATCTTCGTGGGCCATAACGGCCGTAACATCCTGCTGATAGTCGGTAAAATGCCTGACATCGCCGATATCGCGCCGCCCGTCGGTATGTTCGGACAAGCCCTGACCGCGCCAGTCGATCACCACCGCGTCAAAGCCGCGTTCCACCAGCATGCCAACCATTCGGCCATATTTCTCGATACACTCGGTGCGCCCGGGAAATATCACCGCGGTGCCACGCCCGTTGCCGCGCCATACCGCAAAGCGGACGCGCGTGCCGTCTTTGGTTCGGGTGCATTGCGCCACGCCCCCGTCAGGGGCCTGCGCCAAATCGGTAAACAGCGGAGCGAGGGCCATATCAGGTCAACAAAGAGCCGAGCTTCATCGCCATGCCCATATCGCCATCCACCGACAGCTTGCCGCCCATGAAAGCGGCGGTCGGGTTCAGATTGCCGGCCATCAGGTCCTCGAATACGCTCTGATCGGCGGAAAGGGTGCAATCGGCTTCGGAATCATCGGCCGAAACGCCGTTTTCATCGATGCGCACCGCGCCAACGCCGACGATTTCGAACTTGATCGACCCGTCGATCCCGTCGCCGCCCAGTTTTTCGTTCAATGCCTTGACGGCCGCTTCGATAATATCGCTCATTTTTCGGTTCTCCGTTGAAAGGTTCACGTGCAGGTTAGCCCAAAAAAACGGCTTGGGGAACCGTGAATTCCATTTCCGCCGCGTCAGGTTTGGCCGTCGCAAAACTTTGATCAAGATAGGGTTTGTGTTTGGGGCGAAATCTCTTATTCTGACCCCATGTTTTTGAAACCGACTTTTCTGGCCGGGGCATTCTGCCTTGTTTTGCAGGCTCCGGCATGGGCGGGGGCGCTGGATTATGGCAATAACCCGCATCTGGACGAGCTGTTTGCCACGCTGCAAACCCCGGGCGGCGACAAGTACGAAGCCACCGAGCGCGAGGTTATCCATATTTTCCGGCATTCCGGCTCTGCCGCCATGGACCTGCTGCTGGCGCGCGGGTTAAAGGCGCTGGAGGCGGGCAACCCTTCGGATGCGGTCTGGCATTTCTCGGCGCTGATCGACCACGCACCGGATTTTGCTGCCGCCTATAATGCACGCGCAACCGCGTGGTACGAGTTGGGCGAAATCGGTCTGGCGCTGGATGATCTGCAAATCGCCCTGACGCTGAACCCGCGCAATTTCATCGCGTTGACCGGATTCGGCATTATTTCCGAGGAACAAGGCAAGGACGCGTTGGCGCTGGAGGCCTATAACGCCGCTTTTGCGCTGGATCCGCATTACGAAGGGCTGTCCGATGCAATCGAACGGGTTGAAACCCGCATCAGCATCGCGCATTAAGCGCCCGTACAACGCAGGCAACCCCATGTCCGATTCAACCATTGTCGCGGTGCTTGGCCCGACCAACACCGGCAAGACCCATTACGCGATAGAGCGGATGCTGGGCCATGAAAGCGGCATTATCGGCCTGCCGCTGCGCCTGCTGGCGCGCGAGGTCTATGACAAGGTGGTGGCGCTGCGCGGTGCGCCGTTTGTGGCGCTGGTCACCGGTGAAGAACGCATCGTGCCGCCCAAGGCGAAATACTGGATCTGTACGGTCGAGGCGATGCCCCCCGATCTGGGCGCGGATTTTGTGGCGGTGGACGAAATCCAGCTATGCGCCGACCCGGATCGCGGTCATATTTTCACCCACCGCCTGCTGCACAGCCGTGGCCGCGCCGAAACCGTGTTTCTTGGGGCTGACGCCATGCGGGCGCGGCTTGGCAGCCTGGTGCCCGAGGCAAGGTTTCTTTACCGCGAACGTTTTTCCGAACTGAGCTATAGCGGGGTCAAAAAGATCAGCCGTTTGCCGCCAAGATCGGCCATTGTGGCATTCTCGGTCGATCAGGTTTACGCGATTGCCGAGTTGCTGCGCCGGCAAAAGGGCGGCGCGGCGGTGGTGATGGGGGCGCTTAGCCCGCGCACCCGCAACGCGCAGGTCGCCCTGTACCAGAACGGCGAGGTTGACTATCTGGTGGCCACCGACGCGATCGGCATGGGGCTTAATCTGGACATCGACCATGTGGCCTTTGCCGGGCTGTCCAAGTTCGACGGGCGGCGGCAACGTTACCTGATGCCCAACGAGCTGGCGCAGATTGCCGGACGGGCAGGGCGCTATTTGCGCGCCGGAACCTTTGGCGTGACCGGCGAGGCTCCGGCGCTGGAACCGGAATGGATCGAGGCCATCGAGAACCACCGCTTTGCCCCGATCCGCAAACTGGAATGGCGCAATTCGGCGCTGGAGTTTGGCTCGCCGCAGGCCCTGATCCGCGGTCTCGAACGGCTGCCCGATGATCCCGAACTTGTCCTCGCGCGGGATGCGGATGATCTGATCACGCTGCGCACCATGGCGAATCTGCCCGAGATCATTGACCGGATCAACGGCGCGCGCGACGTCAAACTGTTGTGGGACACCTGCCAGATACCGGATTTCCGCAAGGTTTCCGCGCAGGAACACGCGGCGCTGGTGCAGCAGATTTTCGGCTTTTTGCATTCAAAACAAGGGGTAATCCCCGATGACTGGTTTGCCGCGCAGGTGGCGCGGATCGACAAAACCCACGGCAATATCGATACCTTGTCAAAACGTCTGGCTTTTATCCGCACTTGGACTTACGTTGCTCAGCGTAAGCACTGGGTCGAAGACCCGGCCCATTGGCGTGAGCGAACCCGCGCCGTAGAAGACCGACTTTCGGATGCGTTGCATACGCGTCTGACCGAACAATTTGTTGACCGGCGCACCAGTGTTCTGATGCGCCGGTTGAAACAGAAGGAGAGCCTGGTGGCGAAGCTAGACGAAAACGGTGATGTAACCGTCGAGGACCAATATATCGGCAAACTGGAAGGATTCCGCTTTGTCCAAGATCCCAAGGCCGAGGCGCAAGAGGCAAAGACCCTGCGCGCGACCGCGCTGGCGGCGCTGAAACCGGTGTTCAATCTGCGGGCTGACAAAATGTATAACGCGCCCGATGCGGAGTTCGACTTTACCGAGCAGGGCGGCCTGATGTGGGGCGAATTCGCCGTGGGCAAGCTGGTGGCCGGTGCTGATGCGCTGTCGCCCCAGATCGAGGTGTTCGTTGACGAAGACGCCGGACCGGAGGTCGCCGAAAAGGTACGCCGCCGCCTGTCGCACTGGATCGATCGGAAAATCGCTGCGCAGTTCGAGCCGCTGCTCGAAATGAAAAACGACGAGACCCTGAACGGGCTGGCGCGCGGCGTTGCCTTTCAGATCGTCGAGGCGATGGGGGTGATTCCCCGTTCCGAGATTGCCAAGGATATCAAGGCGCTGGATCAGGATGCGCGTGCAACGCTGCGCAAGCACCGGGTCCGGTTCGGCCAGTACACCATTTTCCAGCAACTGATGCTGAAACCGGCCCCGACGCGGTTGCGCCTGGTGCTGTGGTCGATCACGCAGGGGCTGGATGTGTTCCCCGAAGCCCCGCCGCCCGGACTGGTTACCGTGCCGGCGCTAAAGGATGCACCGCAGGGCTATTACGCGCGTGCGGGTTATCGTCTGGCGGGCAAGCGCGCGATTCGCATCGATATGCTGGAACGGCTGGCCGATATGCTGCGCTCGGAAAACAGCCGCGAGGGGTTCGAGGCCAATGCCGATATGCTGTCGATCACCGGATTGACGCTGGAACAGTTTGCCAATCTGATGCAGGGGCTGGGCTATAGCGCCGAGCGGGGCGAACGCGAAAAGGTCAAGATCAAGGCCGAACTCGCAACTCCGGCTAAAGACGACGCCAAGGAAGATGCCAAAGACGAAGCGGAAAAACCCGCCGATCCCCCTGAAGCCGAGGCAAAACCGGCCGAATCCAAGGCTCCGGAACCGGCCGCAGATGGGTCGGAAAAACCCGGGGCAGAGCCGGAACCCGAGGTTTTCTATACCTTCAAATGGGTGGTGAAACGCCGCGCGCCCTCGCGGCAGGACCAGCCCCGTCGTGGTAAACCCAAAGGCAAGGGCAAACCCAAAGCGGCGCAACACAAGGCAGCCCCGCGCAAACCCGACCGCGACAAGCCCTTTGACCCCGATAACCCGTTCGCCGCGCTCGCGGCGCTGAAAAGCAAGGACTGACGTGGACAAAAAGCCCGCTATCCGACTGGATAAATGGCTCTGGCATGCGCGGTTTTTCAAAACCCGCACGCTGGCGGCCAAGATGGTTAGTGCGGGCAAGGTCAAGGTCAACGCTGTGCGGGTGACCAAGCCCGCAACGGCGGTCGGACCGGGGGACGGGCTGACCTTTGTCGCGGGGGAACGGGTTCGGGTGGTGCGTATCGCGGCCATCGGCACGCGGCGCGGACCGGCCAGCGAAGCGCAGCAGCTATACCTTGACCTGTCTACACCGGTTGAAAAAACCGCACGCGCGGACACAATCCGCGTTGGCAGCCGCCCCACCAAAAAAGAACGGCGTGCAATTGACGCAATTCGCCACGCCCCCCCTTGAAAACCCGCGCGCTGCCCCTTTATAAGCGCAACAAACCAGCTTAGCCAGAATCGAGGCACTTTCCATGACCTATATCGTTAACGACGCGTGTATTGCCTGCAAGTATACCGATTGCGTAGAGGTATGCCCGGTCGACTGTTTTTACGAAGGCGAAAACATGCTGGTGATCCACCCTGACGAATGCATCGATTGCGGCGTCTGCGAACCGGAATGCCCCGCCGATGCCATTCGCCCCGACACCGAGCCGGACGCGGAAAAATGGGTCGAGTTCAACCGCAAATACTCGGAATTGTGGCCGGTGATCATCGAACAGAAAGACCCGCTGCCCGATGCCGAAGCGCGCGATGGCGAAGACGGCAAGCTTGAAAAATATTTTTCGGAAAAGCCCGGTTAATCGGTTTTTTTGCATTGGGCTTCAAATCGGCTCGGTTCTGTGCTATGGTGCGCCCGAAGCAACACGGGTAAACGGTATTTTTTTGATCGGGCACAGGCCTTAGACATCTCAATCTCTCGGATAATAATTTACAGGCGCGGCTGGAAAGCCACGTTATGCCA
>JALXER010000329.1 GCA_027069385.1 Paracoccaceae bacterium | reverse complement strand
GCATATCCTACCCCCATGACTGACCTGAAAAACATCCGCAATTTCTCTATCGTGGCGCATATCGACCACGGCAAATCCACGCTGGCTGATCGCCTGATCCAGTCCACCGGCACCGTGTCGGATCGCGACATGCAGGCGCAACTGCTCGACACCATGGATATCGAGCGCGAGCGCGGCATTACCATCAAGGCCAACACCGTGCGGATCGAGTATACCGCCAATGACGGGCAGGATTATATCCTGAACCTGATCGATACGCCGGGCCATGTGGATTTCGCTTACGAGGTCAGCCGCTCCATGCGCGCGGTCGAAGGCTCGTTGCTGGTGGTGGACGCGGCGCAGGGCGTCGAGGCACAGACGCTGGCCAATGTTTACACCGCGATCGAGGCCGACCACGAAATCGTGCCGGTGCTCAACAAGGTAGACCTGCCCGCCGCCGAACCCGACCGTGTGGCCGAGCAGATCGAGGATGTGATCGGCATCGATGCAACCGATGCCGTGCTGATCTCGGCCAAGACCGGTGTCGGCATTCCCGACGTGTTAGAGGCCATCGTAACCCGCCTGCCTGCGCCGAAAGGGGACCGCGATGCGCCGCTCAAGGCGCTGCTGGTTGACAGTTGGTATGACGCCTATCTGGGCGTGGTGGTGCTGGTTCGGGTATTCGACGGGGTTCTGAAAAAGGGCGACAAGATCCGCATGATGCAGACCCGCGCCACCTATCCGGTGGACCGCGTGGCGTTTCTGCGCCCGCAGATGGAGGTCACCGACGCCATCGGCCCCGGCGAAATCGGCATTATGACCGCCAGCATCAAGCAGGTGCGCGACACCCGCGTTGGCGACACCATCACCCACGAAAAGGCCCAATGCGCCGAACCCCTGCCCGGCTATGCCCCCGCGCAACCGGTGGTATTTTGCGGGCTGTTTCCGGTCGATGCGGCGGATTTCGAGGAGTTGCGCGCCTCGATCGACAAGCTGGCGCTCAATGATGCGTCTTTCAGCTTTGAAATGGAGACCTCGGCGGCGCTGGGCTTTGGCTTTCGTTGCGGGTTTCTGGGGCTGCTGCACCTGGAGGTGATCCGCGACCGGCTGGAGCGCGAATACGATATCCCGCTGATTACCACCGCGCCCAGCGTGATTTACCATATGCATATGCGCGACGGCAGCGTGATCGACATGCACAACCCCGCCGACATGCCCGACCAGACCCTGATCGACCATATCGAGGAACCGCGCATCAAGGCGACCATTCTGGTGCCCGACGATTATCTGGGCGATGTGCTGAAGCTGTGCCAAGACCGGCGCGGCATCCAGATCGATCTGACCTATGCCGGCTCGCGGGCTATGGTGGTCTATGACCTGCCGCTCAACGAGGTGGTGTTCGATTTCTACGACCGGCTGAAATCGGTCACCAAGGGCTATGCCAGCTTTGACTATACCATGGGCGAATATTCCGAAGACCAGCTGGTCAAGATGAGCATCCTTGTCAATGACGAACCGGTTGACGCGCTGTCAACCATGGTGCATCGCTCGCGCGCCGAGACCCGCGGGCGGGCCATGTGCGAAAAGCTCAAGCAACTGATCCCGCAACACATGTTCAAAGTGCCGATTCAAGCGGCGATCGGTGGCCGGATCATCGCCCGCGAAACCATCTCGGCCCTGCGCAAGGACGTAACGGCCAAGTGCTACGGCGGCGACGCGACGCGCAAACGCAAGTTGCTCGACAAGCAGAAAAAGGGTAAGAAGCGCATGCGCGAATTCGGGCGGGTCAGCATCCCGCAAGAAGCGTTTATTTCGGCGTTGAAGATGGATGATTAGTGAGATCTTCTGTACCCAAGGAAGGCTTTGCTTCACCAAGCTTCAAAGAAAGCTCATTTTTTCCGGCCTTGAATACAGCAATAACGGGGTCGCCGCGGAAAAGACTAATAATTACCGCGATTGCGACAACGAAAACTACCGCCAGACCTATTATAAGCATTTCACCCATTTCTTACACTTCAGTTGTCGCCATCGCTAAAACAACATTTGCTATTTTTTGCGCTTCTGTTTTGGTTAAGCCCACCGGAATCCCGTTCACATACACAATGCAGTTTGGATTAATTGGAATCGGAATATTTATTGTATGTGGTTCATTGGTCTCAGTTATTAACGCTGAATTCGTTGGTTTTTTAGGTGCTTCACTTGCCGAAAACCCCGCATTTTCCGGTGTCGTGGTTTGCCTGGTGGTTCTTGTTTTTGTTTGAATCGAAAAATTTGCGGGATTCTCCTTGTATCTTAGGAAATCCGCGATCGCTCCACTAGTTCTTGACTTGTATACTTGTAAGCTTTTTGGCGAATACTTTGATCCTTCAAGGTTTGCAAACCTCGTTGACAGCGAATCAATGTCAATGCGCCTTATATCTGACTGCTCGCTCGCATCTAGTATCGATAGCATTTTGTTGGTTGCCGCTTTCCTTGAGATAACGGTGTTCTTTTTCATTAGTCCTTTCTCCGATAGATAATCGAGAAAGCTCATCAAGGCAGCGAAAGAGTAATCCTGTGTCATCTGGTCCATCCGTAGTTTTTGATAAAATACATCTAACAACATATAATGTCAAGAAGATAACGTATAACGTTATAAATTGAATATTTAATGTGTTAAGCGAAGCCTTGTTGTACTAGTGTTGCAGGCGTTGGATACGATTTATCCTGCCGGTTAGTGGGGTGGCCCCGCCACCCTGTGAAAGAGCCGAAATAAAGGGGAAATCCAATATCGCCACCGACCTGATTCTCTGACAGCAAAACAGCCACGCAATCCCGCAACACGACACAGCCTTCCCCAGAACAGCCCCCGTAGGGCGGGCTTCAGCCGCCATCCGTTGCCCATCTATGCCCCAAGCTCCCCCCGTTCAGGGGGCGGTGATGGTATAGGGGGTCGGGTAGGTGAATTCCTGCAGGTTATCCCCGGGGCCGATCCGGTCGATAATCACAAAGGGCTGGCGCTGGTCAAGCGGGCATAGCACGCCGTGCCATGTATTGCGGTGGTAATTCACCCCCTGCGCGCCGTTGCTGATAAATGCCAGCGGCGTGCCGGGGGTGCCGTTCTGGTCGGGGGCGACGATCACCAGAAACGGTGCGCTGTTTAGCGGGATAAACGCCTGGGATCCCAGCGGGTGGCGCTCGACCAGTGACAGGGTCAGGGGCAGGGCATAGGGCTGCGCATCGGCCAGACTGATTGCGGTTTGCCCGCCGAGCGCCTCGGCCCGCGCCAGATCGTGAAAGCGCCCGCACATGCCCGCATTGATCATGAAATCCGGCGTGTCGCCAAACTCTATCACCTCGCCGAAGGGGGCAAAGGCATCGGCGTTCAGGGGGGCGGGGGTGATCATAGGGTAAGCCCGGGATGGCGGTTGACGTCTTTATAGAGCAGATAGCGGAACGGCCCCGGTCCGGCCGCATAGCAGGCCTGCGGGCAAAAGGCGCGCAGCCACATGAAGTCGCCGGCCTCGACCTCTACCCAATCCTGATTGAGCAGATAGATCGCCTTGCCTTCCAGCACATAAAGCCCGTGTTCCATCACATGGGTTTCGGCAAACGGGATCACGCCGCCGGGCTGGAAGGTCACGATATTGACGTG
>JALXER010000328.1 GCA_027069385.1 Paracoccaceae bacterium | reverse complement strand
CAGGGGGGAATTGCCCGTTTACGGGCAAGGGGGGCGTGAACGCCCCCGCATGGGGTTTACCCCATGCCCGGTTGATGAGGGGGGCCGCTTGCGGCTCCCCGAAGAGACCGGAGGCCCGGCGTGCGGGGGTTAAAACCCGTTGGCTGCCTGTATGGTACGCACATAGGCCACGATCGCTGCCACGTCTTCGTCTGAGACATCCGGCTGCGGGGGCATGTCGCCAAAGGGCCAATGGTGCTGGCGCGCGCCCTGTCGTACGGCCATCAGAAACGCCATATCCCCGTGGTGTCCTTTCACATAGACCCGGCTCAGAAATGACGGCCCCTGATCGGTGCCGGACAGGTTCACCCCGTGGCAGGCCGCGCAGGTGCCGTTATAGGCTTCCTCGCCCTGTCGGGCCAACTCGCCCAGTTCCGGGATCACCGTTTCGCCCGCCTGCGCTTGCGGTCCGGGGCGTGCCATCAGCACAAAGCCACCTATGGCGACGGCCGCGACCGCACCCAATACATACATCAGTTTCATTGTTTTCCCTTATTTTGTTGGATTGTTTCCCGCCAGACCTTCCAGGATCGGGCAATCGGGCCGGTCATCGCCGTGGCACTTGTCCACCAGATCCGACAGCGTTTTCTGCATTTCCTGCAGGGCGATAATTTTGGCGCTGATCTGGTCCAGATGGGCCCGGGCCAACGCCTTGACATCCGCGCTGGCGCGGTTGCGATCCTCATAAAGCGACAACAGCGCGCGGCATTCTTCCACGGTAAACCCGAGGCTGCGGGCGCGCTGGACAAAGGCCAGCTTGTGCACGTCATCCGCGTTGAAATCCCTGTACCCGTTGGCGCCGCGATCGGGCTTGACCAGGCCGATATCCTCGTAATACCGGATGGTTTTGGCGGGCAGGCCGCTTTGGCTGGCTACGTCTCCGATGTTCATATCATTCCCCCGCTTTCCAGCGTTTCAACAGCAGCGAATTGCTGACGACAAAGACCGAGCTGAAGGCCATTGCCGCACCGGCCAGCGCCGGACTCAGATAGCCCGCCGCCGCAATCGGAATGCACACCACGTTATAGGCAAAGGCCCAGAACAGGTTCTGGCGAATTTTGGAGCCGGTCTTATTGGCAATGGCCAACGCCGCCCCCACCAGTCGCGGGTCGGGGCGCATCAGCACGAATCCGGCGGTTTCGACCGCCACATCGGCACCGCCGCCCATGGCAATGCCAAGATCGGCCTGCGCCAGCGCGGGCGCGTCGTTCACCCCGTCGCCAACCATGGCCACATGCGCGCCGTTCTTGGCCAGCGCCGCCACCTGCCCCGCCTTGTCCTCGGGGCGCATATCGGCAATCACCTGATCGATGCCGACTTGTTGCGCGACCTTGTCGGCGGTTGCGGCATTGTCACCGGTCATCAGCACGGTTTTGACATGGCGCGCGTGCAGATCCCGGATCGCCTCGACCGCTTCGGGGCGAATGGTGTCGGCCAGTGCAAACACCCCCAGCGCCTTGCCCCCCTGCCCCAGCCACACCACCGTGCGGCCACCATCGCGCAGCGTATCGGCTTTGGCCTGCTGCGCCGCATCGACCTGACCCACGGCAAAGCGCGCCCGACCCATGGCGACTGCCACGCCGTCCACCTCGCCGGTAATCCCCTCGCCCGCCGTGGCGCGGGTGTTCTGCGCTGCTTTGATATCCAGCCCGCGCGCCTGTGCGGCCTGCACCACCGCCTTGCCCAGCGGGTGTTCCGAACCGGCCTGAACGCTGGCCGCCAGCGCCAGCAGCGCGTCTTGGTTCATGCCGAATGAATGGATGGCCACTACCTCGGGCTGGCCAATGGTCAGGGTGCCGGTCTTGTCAAACACCACCGTGTCAATCGCCCGCGCCCGTTCCAGCGTTTCGATATCGCGGATCAGCACCCCCGAGCGCGCCGCCGCCCCCGTTCCCGCCACCAGCGCCGTCGGCGTCGCCAGCCCGAGCGCACAGGGGCAAGCAATCACCAGCACCGAAATCGTTGCAATCAGTGCGCTTTCGGCGCTTGCACCGGTCAGCATCCAGCCGACAAAGGTCAGCGCGGCAATCGCCACCACCACCGGCACAAAGATAGCGCTGATCCGGTCAACCAGCCGCTGGATCGGCGCTTTGCCGACCTGCGCCTCTTCGACCATGGTCGCCACTTTGGCAAGGGTGGTATCGTTGCCGACCTTGTCGGTACGCAGCTGCAAAACCCCGCCACCATTGATAGATCCGGCAATCACCGGATCCCCGACCCGACGCAGGACCGGCATCGATTCACCGGTGATCAGGCTTTCGTCCAGCTCGGAATCGCCCGCAATAATGGTCCCGTCCACCGGCACGCGTGCACCGGGGCGCAGCAGCACCGTATCGCCCACGCGCACCGCCTCTATCGGGGTGTCACGTTCAACCCCGTCCACCAGCACAATCGCATTGCTGGGCCGCAGCCCCATCAGTTTGCGCAGCGCCGCGCTGGCCGAGCGCTTGGCGCGGCTTTCCATATACTTGCCCACCAGCACAAGGGTGATCACCAGCGCCGAGGCCTCGAAATAAAGCTCTCCGTGGGCTGCACTGCCGATGCTCAGCACCCGCCAGAGGCTAAAGAAATACGCTGCCGAAGTCCCCATGGCGACCAGCAGGTCCATATTCCCCGCCGCATTCTTCAGCGCATTCCACGCGCCTTTGTAAAACCGCGCCCCGATGATGAACTGCACCGGCGTTGCCAGCGCCAGTTCGACCCACGGGTTGAGCATATAGCCCACGCCGGTAAACATCGACAACATCTGCCCCAGCAACGGCAGCGACAGGATGATAGAGGCAATCAGCATCAGGCGCTCGCGTTTCAGCGCGGCTTCGCCCGCATCAACCGCGTCCTCCTGCTGGACACTGGCCCCATAGCCCGCATCCATCACGGCAGTAATAATCGCGCCAATATCGGTCAGGGCCGGATCAAAGGTCACCACCGCATTTTCCAGCGCAAGGTTGACGCTGGCGGCGCTAACACCGGTGGCGGCGTTCAGCGCTACCTCTACCCTTCCCGAGCAACTGGCACAGGTCATGCCGGTGATTGACAGCTTGACCGTTTGGGGGCCGGCATCGTTTCCGCCGGTCGCGCCATAGCCCGCATCCGCAACGATCTGCCTGATATCCTCGGCACTGGTTTGCGACGGGTCATAGCTGATCACCGCGTTTTCCAGGGCCAGATTGACGTTGGCCGTATCGATGCCGCCCGCGCTGTTCAATGCCTTTTCCACCCGCCCCGCGCAACTGGAACAGGTCATGCCGGTGATGCCGATTTTCAGGGTTTCCAGCGAAGCAATCACCGATTCAGGCAGCGGTTCAGGTTCGGGTTCAGGTTCGGGTTCCGAAACCTGTTCAGGCGCTGCCTCGGCCGGATAGCCCGCCTCGGCTACAACCGCCATTATTGCCCCGCCGTCGATCTTGGCGGGGTCAAACGCGACCTTGGCCTGCGCCTCGTCCAGTGAAACTTTGGCGCTTTGCACTCCGTCAACCGCCTCGATCAGACCGGTCACCTTTTTCACGCACCCGCCGCAATTCATGCCGGTCACCGGAAAGGTGATCTGTTGCGCGGCCTCCAACCGGGCCGGATAGCCCAGATCAGAGA
>JALXER010000327.1 GCA_027069385.1 Paracoccaceae bacterium | reverse complement strand
AAGCCAAACAGATTGCCCACCAGCTCTGGCACGAGGAAAACAAAGATGTCGAAGGTCATGACCACCCCGAGGTCGAACCGACCGAAGAGCATACCCGCCTGGCCGAACGCCGCGTGCGCCTTGGCCTGCTGCTGGCCGAACTTGGCAGCAAGAACGAAATCAAGGTGAGCGACGCGGAAATGCAGCAGGAAATGATGCGCCAGGCGCGCCAGTATCCCGGGCAGGAACGCGAATTCTTCGAGTTTATCCAGAAAAACCAGCAGGCTGCGCAGCAAATGCAGGCACCGTTATTCGAGGATAAAGTGGTGGATTACTTGCTGGAACTGGCCGAAGTTACCGAAAAGCCAGTGAAAAAAGAAGACCTTCAGAAAGCCATTGAAGCGCTTGAAGAAGAGTAACACTTTGCCACATGGTAGAAAAGGGCGGTCCCAAGGGCCGCCCTTTTTCGCGCATGACATCTGCCCCGAAACCGAAGTCGCCTTTGAAGCAAGCTTCAAAGGCGGTTGCGACACCATGGCCTCACTTCGTTCGGCGGATAGGGGGGCCACAGCCCCCCTCGCGCATAAATGCGCGTACCCCTCGATGGTGCGAAGTGAAACCCCTTTTGCCAGAATGGCAAAAACCCTTATACGGCGCAACGCTTGCAAATCCGGGTGCTGCTGTTGTGTTGCTCCAAAACCGAACGCAGTGAGGCCATGGTGTCGCAACGCGTTTTGAAACTTGTTTCAAAACGCCCTCTGTCTTGGAAGGGGGCGCATTGGGGAGCGACGTCCTAGTCGATCTTGGACTGTTGTTTCATCTCTTTGACCGCAGCGCCAACCAGTTTTGCGGCGGTTTTTGCGTCATTATGCGCGGCATTGGCCGTGCGCGCCGCGCTTAGCAAGGCGTCGGATTTTTGTGACAGCAGCGTGTCCAGCTTGCTCAAGTGCTTTTGCAGTTCGACCAGTTCCTGTTTCAGTGCGCCGGTATCCTCGGGGGAGAAAGCGACGGTTTTGGCGCGGCGGTGCGATTGCACAAAGGCCGAATGGGCATTGCGTGACATTTCGGCCACCTTCTCGGCATCGTTGAGCACCGCTGTTTTCTGCGCCCCGGCCAGTTGTGCCCCCGATTTGTCCACAAGGCCGGTCAGCACCCCGATCTTGGCCTCGGTCGCGGCTTCGATTTTCGCGATGCGTTCCAGCCTTGCCTCCATCGACTGTGCGGCTTTGGCAAGCGAGGCCACGCTGGATTTCAGCGCGCCTGCATCCGAAACCGCCTGTTTCAGCAGCTTCAGGTTACTATCCCAAGCCGCTGAAATAGCGGGAAAACCGTCGGAAATAGACGCAAAATCATCGCGCAGCCCGATCATGCTGCTTTCGTTGTTTCGCCCCGCGCCGCCGCCTTCTTCGGGGCGGTCGATAATGCCGGTCAGGAATTCGTGCTGCGAATCCTTGGTATCGCTGGACGCATAGCCGACTTTTAGCGATTTATAAACCACGGTGGTTTTTTTGCCGAGGGCCTTGATCGTATCCTCAAGCGCGTTCAGCGCCACGCGCTTCATGTCGTTGCGGGCGAAGTTGTTCCAATCGCGAATAATGTCTTCCTGCTGGGTATCGGCATATTGGCGAATTTTGACGGATGAGTCGCCGTCATGCAGCATTTTTTCCAACCGGGTGCGGGTTTTGTCGATGCGGTCGTGCTGTTTTTTCATCCCCGCGGCGATTTTCTTGTTAAAAAGCGTGTCAAATTTGGCGACAATATCGCGCCCTTCGGAGGACTTCAGGTCCAGATCGGGGTCGATATCGGCGGTGCAAACCAGCTCTCCGGCCGGTAACACGCTGGTTTTAGGCAGGGTTAAAACGTGTTCGACGGTGATTTCGCTCTTGGAATTGGTGATGTTAAACATTAAATATCCAGTGCAGTTTTACGCAACTATACAACGAAATCCGGGTTCTACAAATAATTGTGCAACTTGACGTCTTGGCCTTGAAGCTTTTCAAGGCAGGGATTAAACTTTTACGAAAGACATTGGCCCTAGAAATTCGGGTCAGACGCGCTCTTACACACAAAGGCCATCACTTATGTTGAATGAAACCAGTTTTATCCTTCCCACCGTCGAGGAAACCAGTGCGCGCGGGTCGTCGCGGTACGATATTTTTTCGCGCCTGCTTAAAGAGCGGATCATTTTCATTGCCGGCCCGATAGAGGACCAGATGGCAACGATCGTGGTGGCGCAGTTGCTGTTTCTTGAGGCCGAGAACCCGAAAAAAGACATTGCGATGTATATCAATTCACCCGGCGGCGTGGTTTCGTCGGGGTTGTCGATTTACGATACCATGCAGTTGATCCAGCCGAAAATTTCCACCTATTGCATCGGTCAGGCCGCGTCGATGGGCTCGCTTTTGCTGACCGCGGGCGAGCCGGGCAAGCGGTTTTGCCTGCCCAATGCGCGGGTTATGCTGCACCAGCCTTCGGGCGGGTTTCAGGGGCAGGCATCGGATATTGCCTTGCACGCCAAGGAAATTCTGGAACTGAAGCACCGGCTGAACATGATCTATGTGGAACATACCGGCCAACCGATTGAAGAGGTCGAAAAAGCGCTGGATCGCGACAATTTCCTGACTGCCGAACAGGCGCAGGAATGGGGGATTGTCGATGAAATCGTGCGCAAAAAGCCGGTAAGCGGCGATGACGATTAACGCCGATATGACATTTACCGGATATTCAGGGGTTTGCCCTTGTATTCCCCCGCGCGACTATGGTCTTATGGCTCCGATTGGGGCGGTTCAGACCAGGACAATTGCAGGAGTCTCGAATGACTAAATCCAGCGGATCAGACAGTAAAAACACGCTATATTGCTCTTTTTGCGGCAAAAGCCAGCACGAGGTACGCAAACTGATCGCCGGTCCGACGGTTTTTATTTGTGATGAATGCGTCGAATTGTGCATGGATATCATCCGCGAGGAAACCAAAACAAATCTGGTGAAATCGTCGGTTGGCGTGCCGACACCCAAGGAAATTTGCGCGGTTCTGGATGATTATGTCATCGGGCAGGCAGTCGCCAAGCGGGTGCTTTCGGTGGCGGTGCATAACCATTATAAACGGCTGAACCACGCGGGCAAAGACCCCGATGTGGAACTGGCAAAATCCAACATTATGCTGATCGGCCCGACTGGTTGCGGTAAAACCCTGCTGGCGCAAACGCTGGCGCGCATTCTGGATGTGCCCTTTACCATGGCCGACGCCACCACCCTGACCGAGGCGGGTTATGTGGGCGAGGATGTGGAAAACATCATCCTTAAACTGCTGCAGTCGGCCGAATACAATGTGGAGCGTGCCCAGCGGGGCATCGTTTATATTGACGAAATCGACAAGATCAGCCGCAAGTCCGACAACCCCTCTATCACCCGCGACGTATCGGGCGAGGGCGTACAGCAGGCGCTGCTGAAAATCATGGAAGGCACGGTTGCTTCGGTGCCGCCACAGGGCGGGCGCAAGCATCCGCAACAGGAATTTTTGCAGGTGGACACGACCAATATCCTGTTTGTGTGCGGTGGTGCTTTTGCCGGTCTGGACAAGATAATCTCGGCGCGGGGCAAAGGCTCGGCTGTCGGGTTCGGCGCCGATGTGCGCGACGAGGAATCCCGCAAAGTTGGCGAGATCCTGTCCGAGCTTGAGCCCGAAGATCTACTCAAATTCGGCCTGATCCCCGAATTTGTTGGCCGTCTGCCGGTGATCGCCACCCTGACCGATCTGGACGCCGAGGCGCTGGTGACCATCCTGACCCAGCCCAAAAACGCCATGGTCAAGCAATACCAGCTGTTGTTCGAGATGGAACAGGTCAAGCTGACCCTGACCGATGAGGCGCTGATCGCCGTTGCCGAGCGCGCCATCAAGCGCAAGACCGGCGCACGCGGGCTGCGCTCTATCCTGGAAGAGGCGCTGTTGAACACCATGTTCGACCTGCCCGGCATGGAAGGCGTGGTCGAGGTTGTGGTGAACGAAGAGGTCATCAACGGTAATGGCGAGCCGCTGATCATCTATGCTGACAGCAAAACACAAAAGGCAACCGCATCATGAGCGAGAAAATTAGCTTTGGCCGGAAAATCTGGAACGCAATCAAGCGCGTTCTGGTTTGGTGGGACAACCAGACCATCGGCACGCAACTGTTTACATGGCGTAACGGCAACCATGTGGGCACGGATTCGTTTGGCAACAAATACTATACCGGCAAGGGTCGGCGCTGGGTGATCTTTAACGGCCCGATCGAGGGATCGCGCGTGCCTGCCGAATGGCACGGCTGGCTGCATCATACCTTTGAAAAAACCCCGATTGACGAGCCGTTGCCCCATAAAGCATGGGAAAAACCCTATCAGCCCAACCTGACGGGCACCGATCGGGCCTATCATCCCAAGGGCAGCCTGCTGGCCGAGGGCGGGGCCGCGCCGCGCGCCACCTACGAGGCATGGCAGCCGGAATAGCGCATGGCAAACAACATCACAGAAACGCTGGTCGGGGCCGTCGTAGTTGCTACGGCGGTCGGTTTCGTGATCTATGCCGGTCAAAGCACCGGTTTTTCGGGCGGCGCTGACGAAATCACCCTGCAGGCGCGGTTTACCACCGCCGAGGGGCTGAACGTGGGGGACGAGGTCCGCTTGGCCGGCGTCAAGGTCGGCACGCTGACCGGGCTGCGTCTGGACCGGCAAACCTATCAGGCGGTGGCCGAGTTTTCGGTACGCAACGATGTGCTGATCCCCGAGGATTCCGAGGCAAAGGTCGCCAGCGAGGGGCTGCTTGGTGGCTCTTTTCTGGAGCTGACACCGGGCGGGGCCGACATCAACCTGCTCGACGGAGAAGAGGTGATCTATACCCAAGGGTCGCTTAGCCTGATCAATTTGCTGATGAAATTTGTCACCAAACCGGATGAAAACCCGCCCCAATGAAACCTGTCCTGCTGATTTTTGCATTGCTTGCCCATCCGGCACTGGCTCAGGAGATTTTCGAAACTCCGCTGCCATCCATCGAGGAATCGACCATCCAGAATGACCTGAACCTGCCGGAATTCAATTTTTCCGGCGAGCGCAGCGCCAATTCGGATGAGGGCATTGGCGCGATTCTGCGCGGGCTTGACCGGATCACCGGTTCGGTTGGCAATTTCGCCATGGACGTTGGTGAAACCCTGCAATTCGAGCGGCTGGAGGTCACGTTAGAGGCCTGCCGCTATCCGCCCGGCGACGTGAACAAAGACGCCTTTGCGCTGCTGAAGATTCGCGATATCCGCCATGAAGAACCCGATTTCTATGGCTGGATGATTGCCTCCAGCCCGGCGCTGTCGGCGCTGGACCACCCGCGTTACGACATCTGGGTGCTTAGCTGCGAGATCGAATAGGTCGTCAATTCGGGCATTTTGGCAAAATCGGCGTCGATGGTCATGGCGTGTTCCAACTGCCGGTGATACTCGGCGCGCGATATTTCGACCGCGCCAAGGCTGGCCAGATGGTCGGTCAGGAACTGGGTGTCCAGCAGGCTGAACCCGCCGATCCGCAACCGCATAACCAGCGCAGCCAGCGCAATTTTGGAGCCGTTGCTTTGCGCCGAAAACATACTTTCGCCAAAAAACGCCCCGTAAAGCGCGATGCCGTAGGCACCACCGGCCAGTTCCTGCCCGTCCCAGACCTCGACCGAATGGGCGCTGCCCATCTGGTGAAGCTTTGAATAGAGGGCAAAAATTTCGGCGTTGATCCAGGTTTCCTCGCGGGCGGCGCAGGAACGGATGACCTGCTCGAAACGGGTGTCGATGGTCACCCTGAACCGGTTTGATCGCAGCACCTTGCGCAGGCTTTTGGAAATATGGAACCGATCCAGCGGTAACACCCCGCGCCGTTTTGGGTCGATCCACAGTACCTCGTCGGACTGGGCCGATTCGGCCATGGGAAACACCCCCGACGCATAGGCATAAAGCAGCAATTCGGGGGTGATTTTATCGCTCACGCTAGATTTCCGGATCGGTTTCCAGCCATTGTTCCAGCCAGTGAATGGTATATTCGCCGGTCTGCACGGCCTTTTCGCGCAGCAATGCATGAAAAAGCGGGCAGGTGGTGTCGATCCCTTCGACCACCAGTTCGCCAAGGGCGCGATGCAGGCGGGCCAGCGCGGCGGGGCGGTCGGCGGCGTGGACAATCAGCTTGCCGATCAGGCTGTCGTAATGGGGCGGAATGACATAGCCGTCATAGATGGCGCTGTCCATGCGCACCCCCAGCCCGCCGGGCGCGTGATACTGGTGCACCGTCCCCGGAGAGGGGCGGAATTCGGGCACTTTTTCAGCGTTGATCCGGCATTCGATGGCATGGCCGTTGATTTTCAGGTCGTCCTGCGTGAATGACAGCGGCAGCCCTTCGGCAACGCGAATCTGTTCGCGCACCAGATCGATGCCGAAAATGGCCTCGGTGACCGGATGTTCCACCTGCAAACGGGTATTCATTTCGATGAAATAGAATTCGCCGTTTTCATACAGAAATTCGATCGTGCCCGCGCCTGCATAGTTGATAGTGGCAATCGCATCGGCGCAAACCTTGCCGATTTTCTGGCGGGTGGCCTCGTCGATGACCGGCGAGGGGGCCTCCTCGAATACCTTTTGATGGCGGCGTTGCAGCGAGCAGTCGCGCTCTCCCAGATGGACAGCGCCGCCCTTGCCATCGCCGAAAACCTGAATTTCGATGTGGCGGGGCAGGGTCAGGTATTTTTCGATATAGACCTCGTCATTGCCAAACACCGATTTGCCCTCGGAGCGGGCGGTGGAAAAGGCGATGTCCAGTTCATCGGCGGAATTGGCCACCTTCATGCCGCGCCCGCCACCGCCGGCGGTGGCCTTGATGATCACCGGATACCCCATATCGGCGGCGATTTTGCGCGCTTCCTCGATCGTGTCCACGCCGCCATCCGAGCCGGGCACACAGGGCACACCCAGCCTTTTCATCGTGTCCTTGGCGGTGATTTTATCGCCCATGGTGCGAATGTGTTCGGCGGTCGGGCCGATGAATGTCAGGCCGTGATCCTCTAACACCTGTACGAAATCGGCGTTTTCTGACAGAAAACCGTAACCCGGGTGAATGGCCTCGGCGCCGGTAATCTCGCAGGCCGAAATCAGGTTGGGGATCGACAGATAGCTGTGCGTGCCCGAGGGCGGGCCGATGCACACGCTTTCGTCAGCCATGCGCACATGCATCGCATCCGCATCGGCGGTCGAATGCACGGCGACCGACTTGATGCCCATTTCGCGGCAGGCCCGTATCACGCGAAGGGCGATTTCACCACGATTGGCAATCAGGATTTTCTGGAACATGGTTGCGCGCCCCGCCTATTCGATGATGACAAGCGGCGTGCCAAACTCGGCAGCGGAACCATCATCAACCAGAATGCGTTTGACCACACCGGCACGCGGGGCCGGAATCTGGTTCATGGTTTTCATGGCTTCGATAATCAGGATGGTCTGGCCCTCGGCCACCTTGTCACCCACCGAAACGAACGGGTCCGCACCCGGTTCGGGGGCCAGATAGACCGTGCCAACCATGGGCGAGGCAACCGCGCCTGGATCATCGGCCGGGTCGCTTGACGGGGCGACGGCGGCAGGGGCTGACGGGGCAGGCGCGGCGGCAGCAACGGCGGGGGCAGGTGCGGCCACCGGCGCCGCCACTGCGGCCTGCATCTGGCGTGCAACCCGCACTTCCAACACATCATTTTCACCATAGGCACGCGAGACCTCGATCTCGGTCAGGTCATTTGCCTTAAGAATTTGCGAAAGCGACTGGATAAACTCTACGTCGGAGTCCTGTTTTTTATTGCCCATTTTATCCCTCGGGTGTTTTTTCAAATCCACCCGACTATACGCCCAATTGCGGCGGCTGAAAAGCGCTAAACCGCGCTAGTTCAGGGCCTGACGGGTCTCGTCAATCAGCGCTTGCATGCTGGCCAGCGGCAGGTATCCGCGCAGCATCTGGTCGGCGACAACAAAGGTGGGGGTGCCGCTGATTTGCAAGCGCTGGCCCAGAATGCGGTTGGACTGGATCACCTGCGTTACGATCGGCGTGTTCATCATTTCCAGCATTCTGGCGCTGTCCGCGCCGGCTGCATCGGCGATTTCAACCAGAATATCCTCGGTGATCGGCCCGTTAAAGCGCATCAAGCTGTCGTTCATGGTTTCGTACACCTCGCTGGATTCGTTGATCAGCACCGCCACGGCCCCGCGCGAGGCAAGAACGCTTTCTTCGCCCAGAATCGGGAATTCCTTGATCACCAGCCGGATGTCGTCATTGTCTGCCAAAAGCTGCTGGATTTCGGGGTGGGCGCGTTTGCAATAGCCGCATTTATAATCCTGAAACTCGACCATCAGAATCGTCCCGTCGGGATTGCCCGCCACATGTGAATAGCCGTCATAAAAGATGTCGTCGTAGTTATCCTGAACAAGGGTCAGGTCGTTCTGGGCCTCGGCTTCGGCTTCGCGTTGTTGCAGCACCGCCACGGCCTCCATGATGACCTGCGGGTTTTCCATCAGATAGGCCCGCACCGCCTCGCCGAATTCAGGCGAATCGAGCGCAACGGTCTGGGCGCTGGAAAAAGTGGCACTCAGGCCAAAAAGGGCGGCTAGGAAAAGCTTACGCATAGGTGGTTCGATCCTGTTTTGTTTCCGGCATGGCTTGACGCGCCACACACAATAACGTCATTAGAGTTGCGCGCAGTAAGGAGCATTTTGATGGGAGTTTCAAGTAGGGGCGAGGTTGATCCCTTTATTGTGATGGATGTGATGGAATCCGCACGCGCGGCCGAAGCCACGGGTCGCCACATTATCCATATGGAGGTGGGCCAGCCGGGAACCGGAGCGCCCAAAGCCGCCATTGCCGCGCTAGGGCAGAAAATGGCCGACGCACCGCTGGGCTATACCGTGGCGCTGGGCCTGCCGGAGTTGCGCGCCCGAATCGCCCGCATGTATCAGGCGTGGTACGGCGTGACGCTGGACCCGGAACAGGTGGTGGTAACGGCGGGGTCCTCGGCGGGGTTTTTGCTGGGGTTTATCAGCCTGTTCGATACCGGCGCGCGGGTGGGCATCGGCGATCCGGGCTATCCGAGCTATCGCAATATCCTGAAATCGCTGGGGCTGGAACCGGTGCGCCTTGAAACCGGTGCCGACAGCAATTTCCAACCCACCCCCGAGCAGGTGCGGGCGAACGCGCTGGACGGATTGCTGGTTGCCAGCCCTTCCAACCCCACCGGCACGATGCTGGGCCGAAGCCGGTTGAGCGCGCTCAGCGAAGCCTGCGCGCAAAACGGCGTTGCGTTCATCTCGGACGAAATCTATCACGGCATTGAATATGGCAAAAAGGCGGTAACGGCGCTGGAAATCAGCGATTCGGCCTATGTGATCAACTCTTTTTCCAAGTATTTTTCCATGACCGGTTGGCGGGTGGGCTGGATGGTGGTGCCCAAGGCCCATGTACGGCGCATCGAGCGGCTTAGCCAGAACCTGTTTATCTGTGCTTCGCATGCCAGTCAGGTTGCGGCGCTGGCGGCGCTGGATTGCGAGGACGAGTTGCAGGAAAATCTGGCGGTCTATACCCGCAACCGGCAGGTGCTGCTAGACGGGTTGCCCAAGGCGGGTTTTGGCCGGTTTGCCGCGCCCGAGGGGGCGTTCTACATCTATGCCGATGTGTCGGAGCTGACCGATAACAGTCTGGACCTGTCGCGCGAATTACTGGAACAGGCCGGAGTTGCGGCGACGCCGGGCCTTGATTTCGATCCGGTGCGCGGGCACCGGACCTTGCGGTTTTCCTATGCGGGGTCCACCGAGGATATGCAAGAGGGCGTGGCGCGTTTGCAGGCGTGGTACAAAGCAAAGCCCCGCCGGTAAGGCGGGGCGATGCAGGTTATTCGCTAGGTTTGCGTGACCACCAACTGCGCTTGGCCGGTTTCGCGCCCGATTCGGCCTCGGCCGCTTCGGGTGCCGGTTCGGCTTCGGGCGCGGGTTCCGGTGCGGGTTCCGGTGTCGGCGCTTTGGCGGTAATACGCTTTTTGACCGGCTTGGCAGGGGCTTGGGCCTCGGGCACCTCGACAATCTCGGGCGCGACGATGTCCTCTCCGGCGACGGCAAGCGAGGTTTCAAGCGGTTCGGTCTTAACGCTGCGTTTACGCACCCGCGATTTTTTGCGCTTGGGCGCTTCCTCGGGTGCGGCGGCCGTAGATGCCTCGGGGGCAGGGGGTTGTGCCGCATTTTCGGCGGGTGCTTCGACGGCGGGTTGTTCGCCATTGCTTTCGGCAGGCTTTTTGCGACTGCGGCGACGGCGGCGACGCTTTTTGGGCGCGGGGGCTTCGGCCTCGGCGGTTTCGGGGGCGTTGTCCACGCTCTGGTCGGCATTGTGGCCGTCTCCGGCCTCCAACTCGGGCATGTCGGGCATTTCGATAGTGGGCAGCGCCTCGGGGATCGGCACGATCCGGGTGGCGGTTTTGAACCGCTCTATCCGGTATTCGGGCGAAATCATCGTCGGGTTGGCGTCGATGCGAATCGAAATGCCAAAGCGTGCCTCGATCATCGCGATGTGCTCGCGCTTGGCGTTGTGCATATAGTTGGCCACGTCGATCGGCGCGGTTACCAGCACCTCGCGGGCGCGGCGTTTGACGCCTTCTTCCTCCAACTCGCGCAGAATTGCCAGCGACATGCTGTCGTTGGAGCGCGTAATACCGGTGCCGTGGCAATGCGGGCAAGGCTGGGTAGAGGCCTCTAACATGCCCGGGCGCAGGCGCTGGCGCGACATTTCCATCAGGCCAAAACTGCTGATCCGGCCTATCTGGATGCGGGCGCGGTCGTTCTTGATCCGGTCCTTCATGCGTTTTTCAACGGCGGTATTGTTGCGCCGCTCGTCCATGTCGATAAAGTCGATCACGATCAGACCGGCCAGATCGCGCAGGCGCAACTGGCGGGCCACTTCGTCGGCGGCCTCCAGATTGGTTTTGGTGGCGGTATCCTCGATCGACTTTTCCTTGGTGGCCCGGCCCGAGTTCACATCGATGGCAACCAGTGCCTCGGTAACGTCGATCACGATATAGCCGCCCGATTTCAACTGCACAGTCGGGTTGAACATCGCGGCCAGAAAGCCCTCGACCTGATAGCGAGAGAACAGCGGCAGCGGTTCCTTGTAATGCTTCACATTCTTGGAATGCGAGGGCATCAGCATTTTCATATAGTCCTTGGCCTCGCGATAGCCGCGCTCGCCCTCGACAAAAATCTCGTCGATCTGCTTGTTGTAAAGATCGCGAATGGAGCGTTTGATCAGCGAGCCTTCCTCGTAAATCGGTGCCGGAGCAGTCGATTTCATGGTCAGGTCCTTGATCACTTCCCACTGGCGCAGCAGGTATTCGTAATCGCGCTTGATCTCGGTCTTGGTGCGTTGTGCGCCCGCTGTGCGAACAATCAGCCCGGCACCGGTGGGCACATGGATAGACGACGCAATTTCCTTGAGCTTTTTGCGGTCGGATGCATTGGTGATCTTGCGGGAAATCCCGCCACCGCGCGCGGTGTTGGGCATAAGCACGCAATATCGGCCGGCCAGCGACAGATAGGTGGTGACCGCAGCGCCTTTGTTGCCGCGCTCCTCTTTGACGACCTGCACCAGCAGGATCTGGCGAACCTTGATCACCTCTTGAATTTTATAGCGCCGCGAACGGGGCTTGCGCCGCACCGGTTCACGAATTTCGACCGGCTGTTCGGTGTCGGGTTCCTGAACCTCGGGGGTCTCGACCGGTTCGGCGGCTTCGTCGGTTTCCGGTGCGTCGCCTTCATCGGCGACCACGTCCTGAACCACGACCGCGTCTTCGACATCGGGCGCACCGTCTTTGGCG
>JALXER010000326.1 GCA_027069385.1 Paracoccaceae bacterium | reverse complement strand
CGGTTGACCGTAGCGCGCGCATAGGCATCGCGCGGCAGGCCGGTGCGCAGATAGTCTACGGTAAAATCGATGGTCTTGGGCATGGCGCGCGGGCCGGTCGCGCCGGCCTCGAATTGCGGCCAGTAGATCGCCCAGGCCAGTTCTATCTGCGCGGCAACCTCCAGAAATGCACCCACCGCACCGCCATGCAGTGCGGGCAGCATCGGGTTGCCGATCAGGCGTTCGTTATAGGGCAATTGCGCGGTCAGCTCGTCTCCGCGCCGGTCGAACACCACGCCAAGATGGGTGACATAAGGGATCCCTTCGGCCAGTTGCTTTAGCGCCGCGTCGCGACGTTGCTTGATCACCTGAACCGGCTCGGGGGGCTTACGCATTTTTGACCCCTTCTACCGTAAAGGCTCCGGCCGAAGCGGCCACCGGCCCTTCGCCTTCGTCCATGGCGGTTGCGCGCACAAAGGCAACGGTGCGGGTTATGCGATAGCATTCGGCCCGCGCGGTAATGCGCTGCCCGGGCGTGGCCGGCCGCATATAGTCGATGCGCAGATCAATGGTGGCCGTGCCTCCGGCGCTTTGCGGATGGCTGACCACCGCCGCCCCCATGGCCGTATCGAGCAACGCGGTTACCACGCCCCCGTGCAGCACTCCGGTTTCGGGATCGCCGATAAACCGTTCGTCATACCCGATCGACAGCGTCGCCGCCCCGTCGGTTATCGAATCAATCCGCATCCCCAGATCGTTTGAATGCGGGATTGCCGAGATAAACTGCTTGGCAATCATCGCCTTTTTATCGCTTAAAGTGGTCATTCGCGCCTCTTTGAAAAATGTCCCGCCATTGTGGACACAAAGCGACCGCATTATCCAGCGCTATTGTCATGCCGGTCAACCGCAATCCGGTGCCGGCACAACAAAGCCAACCTTATCGATAGGCGCCGGTATTTGGGGCATCAGCGTCATGGGGGGGGATTACGGCCAGAAATCCCCGCCGATTCCTACCAGCTGTGCCTTGTATTGCTGGGCCTAAATGCCATACCCGTCGCCATCCCGAGCAAAAGATTCCCAGGTAATGATTTACCCGCCATCCTCTAGCGCCCCGACCACAGTGCTAGGGTTAGGACCCATTAATCCGACGCCACGGGAACACAGCCATATGCCATACCTGAATCATTTATACATTGGTTATAATGGGCAAAACTATGGCATAGTTAATAAAACTTCGACTATCTTGAAGTAACGGGCAATCCATTCTTGACATGTTCAACCACAACCAAATTAAAATCATGCGGATACAATAATCATAGCTGAAACTCACAGTTTTTTCACGTTTAGTTGTTTTGTGTTGACGCAAACGTCAACTTTCGGGCTTGAATTGTCGTTTGGGATGCCTTACGTTAACGTCAATCAATCAGGGAGAACCACCATGAGCGACCCCAAGTTTACCATCGGCGAAATGTGCGAAATGTTTGATGTCACGCCGCGCACTCTGCGATTTTACGAAGCCAAGGAATTGCTGGCCCCTGAACGGGTTGGCCAAAAGCGGCTGTTCACCAAATCCGACCGGGCGCGGCTCAAACTGATTCTGCAGGGCAAGCGGTTCGGGTTTAGTCTGGAGGAAATCCGGCAATTACTGAACCTTTATTACCTCGGCGACCAGCAGACCACGCAACTGACCCAGACCTATCAGCTGGGGCGTGAACGCCTTGCGGCGATGGAAAGCCAGCGCGACGAATTGAACAATGCCATCGAAGACCTGCGCGAGCAGTTGCTCTGGGGCGAAAAGGTGCTGGCTGACCGTGGCGTCAAGCTGGCCGCTGAATAAGGAAACCGACCATGCCGACCTATACCCCGCCGCTGAAAGACCTCGAATTTGTCCTGCATGATGTGCTGAAGATCAGTGAATCGGATATCCCCGGCTATGCCGATCTGGACGCCGATTTTACCGGTGCCATTCTGGACGAAGCCGGCAAGATAGCCCGCGATGTGCTGGCCCCGCTGAACGTGGTTGGCGATACGCAGGGCTGCACGCTGGAAAACGGTGTGGTGCGCACCCCTGACGGGTTCAAGCAGGCCTTTGACATGATGCGCGATGGCGGCTGGACCGGGTTGGGTGCCGACCCCGAATATGGCGGTCAGGGCATGCCTTATCTGCTGCACACAGCCGTTGGCGAGCTGTTCGTCTCGGCCAATCTGGCGTTCAACATGTATCAGGGCCTGACCATGGGGGCTTACGAGGCGATCCGCGCCCATGCCTCGGACGCGCTGAAAGACAAGTTTCTGCCCAAGATGGTTTCATGCGAATGGACCGGCACCATGAACCTGACCGAACCGCATTGCGGCACCGATCTGGGCCTGTTGCGCACCAAGGCCGAACCGCAGGATGACGGATCGTTCAAGATCACCGGCACCAAGATATTTATCAGCGCGGGCGAACACGACCTGTCCGAGAACATCATCCACCTTGTTCTGGCAAAAATCCCCGGCGGACCCGAAGGCGTCAGGGGCATTTCGCTGTTTATCGTGCCCAAGTTTATCGTCAATGACGACGGTAGTCTGGGCGCGCGTAACGGCGTGGCTTGTGGCAATCTTGAAGAAAAAATGGGGATTCACGGCAATTCCACCTGCGTGATGAATTTTGACGGCTCTACCGGCTATCTGGTGGGCGAAGAACACAAGGGCCTGCGCGCCATGTTCACCATGATGAACGCGGCCCGTCTGGGGGTTGGCCTGCAAGGTCATGCACAGGCCAGCGTAGCCTATCAGAATGCCGCTGAATACGCGCGCGAACGCCTGCAGGGCCGCGCGGTTACCGGCACGCAAAACCCCGACGGCCCCGCCGACCCGCTGATCGTACACCCCGATGTGCGCCGTACCCTGATGGACCAGAAAGCCTTTGTCGAAGGGGCGCGGGCTTTTCTGCTTTGGGGGGCGATGCTGCTCGATGACGGCGATCTGAACGGCAACAAAGATTCCGAGGGGCTGCTGTCGCTGATGACTCCGGTAATCAAGGGGTTTTTAACCGACAAAGGCTTTGATTGCACCGTGCAGGCACAACAGATTTACGGCGGCCATGGCTATATCGAGGAAACCGGTGCCTCGCAATTTGTACGCGATGCGCGGATCACCATGATCTATGAAGGGGCCAACGGTGTGCAGGCGCTTGACCTTGTGGGGCGCAAGCTTGCCCTGGACGGGGGCAAGTATGTGATGGCATTCTTCGAGATGGTCAAAGGCTTTATCAAGGAAAACGAGAATGACGCGGCGCTTAAGGCCGATTTCCTCGACCCGCTCAAGGCGGCCAGCAAGGACATGCAGGCGGCAGCGATGTTTTTCATGCAGGCAGGGATGAAAGACCCGAACGCGGCGCTGGCCGGTTCCAGCGACTTTATGCACCTGTTTGGTCATGTGGTGCTGGGCCTGATGTGGGCGCGTATGGCCAAGGCGGCGCAGGCGGGGATCGATAGCGGCGTATCCGACACGAAATTTTGTGAAAACAAGCTTGCCACGGGCCGCTATTATATGAAACGCTTGCTGCCGGAAACCGCGCTGCGACTGGCGCGGATCAACAGCGGCGCCGAACCGGTGATGGGTTTGGCCGCAGAGGATTTTTAGCGCATGAACTTCACCAATCTGCCCTCTCCCTGGATGACCGACGAGCATAAGAT
>JALXER010000325.1 GCA_027069385.1 Paracoccaceae bacterium | reverse complement strand
TCAGCGTCCCCGCGGTCGCCATCTGCGCCAGTTGCGGCGCGGTAAACGGGCCGGTCTGGGCACCGTTTTGCACCACATAAACCGACAGGGTCGGGATGGGCGGCGGGCCGGGTTGTACGGGAACCGGTGGCGGACCGGCGACGGGGGGCGGGGTGGCGGTTACGTTTTGGGCCATGGACAGACCCGGCACGGCAAGCGTGGCCAGCGTTAACAGAATTGGACCTAACTTCATGTTGAAACTCCTTACAACTACAATAGGGCTATTATGAAGCAGTTCGGATTTAAATCAAGCATGGCGGGTTTAACGGGCGCAAAGCCGCTTGACCTTGCCAAAGAAACGACGCTATGAAACGCGCAGGCGGGCCTGTAGCTCAGTTGGTTAGAGCAGAGCGCTCATAACGCTTTGGTCGTAGGTTCGAGTCCTACCGGGCCTACCAATCCCACCCCCGTCATTTCGCCAATCCCCCTGTCGCAAACGGCAGATGTTCTGTCGAAAAATGACCTTGTGGTCAAATTACGCGCATATTTGACGCTTTTTTAGGCAGTTTGCAAATTCACGGTTGCGAATCGTTTTTCAAGGGATAAACCTCGGGAAATGTCACTTTTGTCGCAGGCCCAATTTGCGCGGAACTGGCGCTATCATTTTGGGGGATACCTTTCATGGATCGGATGATCGAAACCGTTAAATCGCTGGCCGAGCAACGCATCGCGGTAGAAACCCGCGCCGGGTTTTTGCATTTGCTGGATATCGTGGTGAATTGCAAGCAACTGGGCGGCTTCGAGCCGGACGAGGCGGAGGCGCTTTACGGTGCGGTATTCTCGCTGTTGAAATTCAACGAAAAGCGCGGTGATATCGGTGCCAAGGTGGCCTGTTTCAACCCCACGATAGACGGGGACGGCTGGGAATCGGACCATACCGTCATTCATGTAGTCAATGACAATATGCCGTTCCTGATGGATTCGGTGGTGAACCTGCTGACCGAGAAATCGATCTCTATCCATACGCTGATGCATCCGATCGTCAGCCTTGCCCGTGATGACACGGGCAAGCGGCTGCACTTTCTGGACCATGACGGTGAAGGTGCGGTGACGGAATCGCTGATGCAGATCCAGATTGACCGGCGCGGCTCGGTCGAGGAATGCGAGGGCCTGCAACGCGATATTCTGGCACTGTTTGCCGATATCAAGGCGGTGGTTGATGACTGGCCGCAAATGATTGACCATGTCAAGGATATCACCGCCGGATTGCGGGCCAATGCGCCCAACAATGACGACCACCTGACCGAGGTTGTGGATTTCATTGACTGGCTGCGCGACGATCATTTCATCTTTTTTGGCTGCCGTCGTTTCGATTTCTCCAAAGGCGGGGTGAAGATCGTCAAGGGGTCGGGGCTTGGTCTGATGCGCGAACCGGATTTCACCGTGTTGCGCGATGGCGAAGGCGGGTTTTCCCACTGGACCGAAGAAATGGAGACCTTTGTCAACGAACCCTCGCCGGTGCTGATCCTGAAGGCCAACCGCAAAAACACCATACACCGGATGGCGCATTTCGATTATATCGGCGTCAAGCATTATGACGCCAAGGGCAAGCTGGTGGGCAAGGATGTGTTGATCGGGCTGTTTACCTCGGCTTCCTATAACCGCAATGCCAAACGCATTCCGCTGTTGCGTCAAAAGGTGGCGCGCATTCATGAACTGGCCGGTTTTGCGCCGGGCAGCCATGACGACAAGGCACTGGCCAATGTGCTTGAGACCTATCCGCGTGACGAGCTGTTCCAGATTGCCGAAGACCATCTGTTGTCAAACGCGGTCGGCATCATGCAACTGGCCACCCGCCCGCGCGCCAGCGTGTTTGTGCGCCCCGACCGGTTTTCCCGCTTTGTATCCTGCCTGACCTATGTGCCGCGCGAAAGCTATACCACCGAGTTGCGCAAGAAGATCGGCGATATTCTGGCCGATGTGCTGGATGGGCGCGTTGCCGAATTTACCCCCTATTTTGGCGAGGGCACTCTGGTGCGTATCCATTTTATCGTGGCGGCCAAGGCGGGTGATATCTCGGAAATCGACATCGACCTGATCAAGGCCCGTCTGCGCATGGAGGTGCGCGGCTGGGCGGACGAGCTAAAAGACGCACTGGTGCATCATTTTGGCGAGGCCGAGGGCAACACCCTGTTTGGCCGCTATGGCAACGGTTTTGGCAGCAGCTATCGCGACACTTTTTCAACCGCCGTTGCCGCCGCCGACATCCAGAATCTGGAGGCCACGAACGAAGCGCACCCGCTGTCGCTCAAATTCTACCACCGCATGGTCGATCCGGCCAACGCGGTGCGCCTGAAACTGTTCTATTACAACGACCCGCTGCCGCTGTCTGATTGCCTGCCGGTGCTGGAGGGCATGGGCCTGCGGGTGTTGCAGGAACACCCCTATAAGGTCTGCCGGGGGGACGAACTGATCTGGGTGCATGATTTCTATATGCAGACCGCCAACGGGCAGGACATCAACATCAACGCCCTAAGCGCCAAGCTGGAAGAAGGGTTTCAGGCGGTCTGGACCGGCAAGGTCGATAACGACCCGTTCAACAAGCAGATATTGCTTAGCGGCCTGACCATCCGGCAGATCGTGCTGTTGCGGGCGATTTCGAAATATCTGGCGCAGGCCGGGCTGGCATTTTCGGCGCAATTCGTCGAGGAAGCCCTGAACCAGAACCCCGATATCGCCGCCGCACTGGTGGCGCTGTTCATCAGCCGCTTTGACCCGGAGCGCGAAAAAGGCCGCGAAAAGGCCCAGCAGGAACTCGCCAAACAGATCGAGGCGGCGCTGGAGCAGGTCTCCAGCCTTCAGGTCGATCAGGTGTTGCGCCGCTTCTTCAACGCCATCCAGTCGATGCTGCGCACCAACTATTTTCAGCACGACGCGAGCGGGGCACTCAAGCCCTATCTATCTTTCAAGTTCAACTCGGGCAATCTGGACGGCTTGCCGCTGCCGCGCCCGTGGCGCGAGGTATTCGTTTATTCTACATGGGTCGAAGGCGTGCATCTGCGCTTTGGCCCGATTGCGCGCGGCGGGCTGCGCTGGTCGGACCGCTCCGAGGATTACCGCACCGAGGTGCTGGGGCTGGTCAAGGCGCAGCAGGTCAAAAACGCGGTGATTGTGCCGGTCGGGTCCAAGGGCGGGTTTCTGCCCAAATCCCTGCCTGAAAACGGCACGCGCGACGCGGTGCAGGCCGAGGCGATCCGGTGTTACAAAACCTATCTGTCGGGCATTCTGGATATCACCGACAATCTGGTGGATAACGCCGTGGTACCGCCGCAAAACGTGGTGCGCCACGATGCGGACGACCCCTATCTGGTGGTTGCTGCCGACAAGGGCACCGCGACGTTCTCGGACATTGCCAACGGGGTTGCGGCGGATTACGGGTTCTGGCTGGACGATGCTTTTGCCTCGGGGGGGTCGCATGGTTATGACCACAAGGGCATGGGCATTACCGCACGCGGCGCATGGGAAGCGGTCAAACGCCATTTCCGCGAATTGGGGCTGGATACCCAGACCGAACCGTTCGAGGTGATCGGGGTGGGCGATATGTCGGGCGATGTGTTTGGCAACGGCATGTTGCTGTCCGAGCAGATCAAGCTGGTGGCAGCCTTTGACCACCGCGATATCTTTATTGACCCGTCACCCGATGCCGGCGCCGGTTTTGCCGAGCGCCAGCGCCTGTTCAATACGCCGCGCTGCACATGGCAGGATTATGACAAGGGGCTGATCTCCAAGGGGGGCGGGGTGTTCTCGCGCTCGGCCAAATCCATTGCGCTGACCCCTGAAATCAAGGCGATTACCGGCCTGACCAAGGCCAAGGTCACGCCGCCCGAACTGATCAAGGCGTTGCTTAAATCGCCCACCGACATGATTTGGTTTGGCGGGATCGGCACCTATATCAAATCCACCAGCGAAAGCCACGCCGATGCGGGCGACCGGGCCAATGACCTGATCCGCATCGATGCAACCGAGGTGCGCGCCCGCGTGATCGGCGAGGGGGCCAATCTGGGCGTTACCCAGCGCGGACGGGTGGAAATGGCGCTGAACGGCGTCAGGCTGAATACCGATGCGGTGGATAATTCCGCCGGTGTGGATTGCTCGGACCACGAGGTCAATATCAAGATTGCGCTCGGGTCGGTGGTGGCGTCGGGCGATATGACCGGCAAACAGCGCAACACGCTGCTGGCGGGCATGACCGACGACGTGGCGCGGCTGGTCTTGCAGACCAACTATAACCAGACGCTGGCGATCTCTTTGGTAGAGGCCCGCGCACCGGCACTGGTGGACGAACACATCGCCCTGATGCAGGCGTTCGAGGCCCGCGACCTGTTGAACCGGCGGGTCGAATACCTGCCGGGCAACGATGCGCTGCGCGAACGGGCCGAGACGGGCAGGGGGCTGACCCGACCGGAAATCTCGGTGCTGGTCGCCTATGCCAAGAACGTGGCCTTTGGTGACCTGATCAAGACCGACCTGCCCGATGACCCCTATTTCGAGGCGCTGGTGCTGGCCTATATGCCCGACGCCCTGCAACAAAAGTTCAAGGCGGCGGTCCTGTCGCACCGGCTGCGCCGCGAGATCGTCGCAACCATTCTGGTTAACCGGTTTGTTGACCAGACCGGCCCGACCTTTTTCGTGCAGGCCGATGCGGCGATTGACCAAAGCATCGCTGCCTTTGTGGCGGTGACCGAAATGTTTGGCCTTGCCGGAATATCGGCAGATATCAACGCGTTGGACAACAAAGTTCCGGCAGAACTTCAGGTGGAAATGCACTTGCTGGTTGCCGGGTTTACCCGCGAGTTGACCCATCAGCTTTTGGAAAAAGGCATCAAGACTCCGGTCGCAGAACTGATCGCCCGCTATAAAGAGGCCATCACGGCGCTACACGGTGATATCGACAACCTGCTGCCGGCGTTTCTGGCCGAGCGCCTGCGCGCCGAGGAAACAACCCTGACCGAACGGGGCATTAGCGCGGATCTGGCCGCGCGGCTTAGTCGGCTGGCCTATCTCAACGATGCGTTGCTGATTGCCGATTTTGCCAGCCGTCACAAGCTTGAAACCGGCGCTGCAGCGGCGATTCATTTCGAGGCGGGGTCGCATTTCGGGCTGAACTGGCTGCGCCTGAACGCGCAAGCCGTCAAAACCAGGGACCAGTGGGAGGGCGCATGGCTGGCCCGCCTGCAAGACGAAATGCGCGGGTTGCAACTGGGCGCGGCGGTTTACATGGTTGGCAAAGGTGCCAGACTGGAGCAAGGGCAGGTTGTCGGGCTGGATCAGCCGTGGCAGGCTGCGGGCGACACCGTGCAAGCCATGGTGGACGACCTGAAATCCGGTGGCCCGCTGACCATCGCCAAGCTGACCGTGGTTGCGTCAAAAACGCGTGAAATCCTCGACCGGCTGCGGGGATAATCGTTGAAAAACCGCTGACAAATATCTAAGTTCGGGCCAGTGGCCCGGATAACGGGGCCGTGCGATAATTGATATTTGGGTGTTTTATGAAGCGATTGATACAGGCTTGGGTCGGGATACTGGCGCTTTTATGGGCGGGGGTTTTACCGGCCAAGGAAATTGCTCTGATCATCGGCATTGATGAATACGAGGAACTGCCCAGCCTGAACAAGGCGCTGGAAGACGCGACCGGCTATTCCGAACTGTTTACCGACAAGGGGTTTGATGTTTCATTCGTAGTCAACCCGACGGGCACCGAAATGCGCCTGCAACTGGCCGCGTTTTACGATTCGATCGAGGATGGCGACACGGTGGTGTTCATCTATTCCGGCCATGGCTGGAGCGACGGGCTGCAAAACTATCTGGTTCCCGCCGATACCCCCGATCTAGGCAGCGCCGCCAGTGCCGCCGAACTGACCATCCCGCTGCGCAACGGTATCAGCGGGGTGCTCGACCAGATCGCGGCGCGCGGGGCGGGGCTTTCGGTGGCAATCATCGATGCGTGCCGCAACAATCCTTTTTCCTCTCCGGCGACGCGCTCGACGGGCGGGGTAAATGGCGGGCTGGCCCCGATCGAACCGCCCAGCGGCTCTTTCATCGTTTATTCTGCGGCGGCCAACCAGACCGCGCTTGACAGCCTCGGAGAGGCGGACGATTTCCAGTATTCGGTGTTTACCCGGTTTTTCCTGCCCAACCTGCGCGATTACGGCGACCTGCGCACCGCGATTGTCGAAACCCGCGGGCAGGTGCAAGAGGTGGCGAGCATCATCGGCCATCAGCAGCGCCCCGCCTATTATGACGAATTGGGCGGTACATCCTGCCTGTTTGGCAATTGCGATACCGGCCAGCATCAGCCCGAGGGTCAACAGCTTGCCGTCAATACCGCGCAGATCGAATGGGACCTGATCAAGAATTCAACCGACAAGGCGCTGATTGCCGCGTTTATCGAGCGCCACCAGAATACCAGCCCCGATCTGGTGGAACAGGCCCGCGCCACCCTGCTGAACCTGACCTTCACCGTTAATCTGGACGATCTTTCGACGCTGGGCACGCCGGAAGTGGCCGAACCCGGGGTGCAGGACGAAAACAGCCCCGCGGCGATTGCCTTTGCGCAAGCCAAAGAGCGTATCGCCCAAAGCAACGGCATCACCCTGCGGCTAAGCGATCTGCCGGCGCTACGGGCCATTCCCGACGAGATTGGCACCATGGCCGGCCTGCGCTTTCTGCGATTGGAGAACACCCAGATCCGCGACCTGTCACCGATTGCCGGCCTGACCACGCTAGAGGAAATCTATCTGGACAACACCAATGTCAGCGATATTTCCGTGCTGGCGCAACTGGTTAGCCTGAAGCAGGTGTCATTGAGCGGCACCTATGTGCGGCAGGTCTCGGACCTGTCCGGTCTGGATTTGCTCGAAGGGGTCTCGCTGGACGATACGCAGGTATTTGACCTGACGCCGCTGTATCAAATTCCGGGACTCCGCGATATTTCGATTGAAAACACTCCGGCGCAGGCGCGGTTGCAAGAGGGTAAGCGGCTCTATGATCTGGCGATGCAATACCAGAGCGGCGATGGAGTCTGGCGCAATTATGGCCGTGCGATTGAACTGTACCAGCAGTCGCTGGCGCTGGACTATGGCGATGCGGCCAACCAGCTTGGCGGCATGTACTATACCGGCAAAGGCGTGCCCGCCAATGCATCGCTGGCGCTGGAATTCTTTCGGGTCGGCGCGTCGCTGAACAGCGCCCGCGCGGCGTTCAATCTGGCCACAAGGCTGCATAACGGCGATGGCACCGCGCCCGATGCGCAAAGTGCGGGGTGGTATTTTTACAAAGCGGTTTCGCTGGGAAATAGCTGGTTGCTGGAGGAAAACAGCACCTATTTCCTGCCCGACACGGTCAAGGTAATGCAACAGTTGCTGACAGAGCACGGCTATTATCGGGGCCGCATCAACGGCACCTTCAACCCCGACACCCGCGCCGCCATGCGCGCGCTTTGCAATTGCGGCTAAGGCCCGGTTGTGTTTCTACTTTCGGAACAAAGGTCGCCTTTGAAGCAAGCTTCAAAGGCGGTTGCGACACCATGGCCTCACTTCGTTCGGCAGAAAGGGGGGCCACAGCCCCCCCTCGCGCATGAATGCGCGTACCCCCCGATGGTGCCAGGTAGTACCCCTTTTGCCAGAATGGCAAAATCCCTTATACGGCGCAACGCTCGCATATTCGGGTGCTGCCCGCCGTGTGGCTCCAGAACCGAACGCAGTGAGGCCATGGTGTCGCAACGCGTTTTGAAACTTGTTTCAAAACGCCCCTCTTGGCGCTGACGGTCGGTTACGGGGTGCCGAGTTCGCGGCCGGCGGCGAAGGCTTCAAGGTTCAGGCTGGCAAATTTGGGCGGGGTTTTGGTTCGGATGACTTCTTCGATCCGGTCCAGCGGGCACATGCCCGAACGTGCCACAAGTGCGCTAAGGGCCACCATATTCGCCACCCGTTTATTGCCAAGCTGCCTAGCGGTTTCGGTGAAAGGCAGGGCGAGCAGGGTAAAGTCGCTTTTGGGCGGGTCGGGCACCAGTTCGCTATCGACCATCACCAGTGTTTTGGCCCCGATCACTGCACCGGATGACTGCGCCGCTACGCCGTGCAGGATCAGCAGATAGTCCAGACCGGTAGACAGCGGAAACGCCGCCTGCCCGCGGCTGACCACCAGATCGGCGCGGCTCTGGCCGCCGCGCGACACCGGTTCATAGCTTTGGCTTTGCGCCACGTCGAACCCTTCGGCGACCAGCGCCGCTGCCAGAAATTTGGCCGACAGGATCAGCCCTTGCCCGCCCGAGCCCGAGAAGCGTACCTCGAAATTGTCCATGCTATTTCCCCTTTTCGCGAATGCCCGCGGTCATGGCGCGGTAGGCGCTGCCATATTCGGGCCGCGCATTGCGTGCCAGAATGCCGGTTTTCAGTGCATTGGGCCGGAACGGCACATCCACGGTGTTGCGATAGGCCTCGGGGCGCATCTGGGCCTTTTGGCTCAGGATCATTTCGGGCGAGTTCCCCAGATCGTTCTTGCGCCCGTAAATCTCGGTGCAATCCGACAGCACCTCGACAAAGCTGAACCCGTCATGCGCGATCGCGTCGCGCAGCAGGTTTTTCAGGCCGGTCACCTGCATGGTGACCTCGCGCCCCACAAATCCCGCCCCTGCGGCGATGGCCAGCGCGCAGGCGTCAAATACCGGTTCGGTGTTGCCCGCGGGCGTCGTGGTGGTGTAGCGCTCGGCGCTGGTCGTCGGAGAAACCTGCCCGCCGGTCATGCCGTAGATCTCGTTATTGAGCATCATCGTGGTCAGGTTCAGGTTACGCCGGCAGGCGTGGATCAGGTGGTTGCCGCCAATGGCCAGACTGTCGCCATCGCCGGTGATCACGATCACATGCAGATCAGGCCGCGCGAGTGCCAGACCGGTTGCATAGGCCAGCGGGCGGCCGTGGGTGGTGTGGAAGGTGTTGGCGTCGATATAGGCGGAAAGCCTGCCCGAGCAGCCAATCCCCGAAACCACCGCCAGCTTGTCCTTGTCGATGCCCAGCTCGTGAATGGCCCAAAGCAGCGCCCGCAGGGCAATCCCGTGTCCGCAGCCCGGACACAGGAAATGCGGCATCTGGTCAAGACGGATATAGTCGTTAATCTCGAATTCGTCGGTTTTGGGCGCGTCGGTCATGCCAGCACCTCCTGCGCTTTGGCGACAATTTCGGCGGGGGTTATGGCCTCGCCGTCGATTTTGTTCAGGCGGTGGACCCTGTTTAGGCCCAGCAGGCGCTCGACCTCCAACACCAGTTGCCCTTGGTTCATTTCCGGTACCAGCACCGCGCGGGCATTGGCCGTGGCGGCCTTTAGTGCCGCTTCGGGGAAGGGCCACAGGGTGCGCGGGCGAAACAGACCGGCCCTGATCCCCGAGGCGCGCAGATCGGTCACCGCCTGCGCTGCCGCGCGGGCCGAAATGCCGATGGTGGCGATGACGATTTCGGCGTCGTCACAGGCGCTGGCTTCGACCGATTCGATCAGGTCGGCGTGGTGCAGCAGCTTGTCGGTGGTGCGGCTGAGCGCCGCCTTAGCCTTGGCGGGGTTCTGGGTGGGAAAGCCGCTGGGCAGGTGGGTCAGGCCGGTGGTGTGGCTGCGATAGCCGTCACCGGGCCGGGGGAAGGGCGGCACCATGTCTTGCGTCACCGCATAGGGTTCGAACCCGTCAGCCGGACCGCTGGCCAGTTTACGGGAAACCTCGGCGGGCGGGGTCAGCGCGCCGACATCAACGGTTTCGACCAGATGGCCGATCACCTCGTCTACCAGCACGATCACCGGCACGCGCAGGCGCTCGGTCAGGTCAAAGGCGCGGATGGTTTCGCTATAGCATTCGGCCACAGAGGCGGGGGCCAGCACGATTATTGGATGGTCGCCGTGAGTGCCCCAGCGAGCCTGCATAATGTCGCCCTGCGCGGGGCGCGTCGGCATGCCGGTGCTTGGCCCGCCGCGCATCACGTTGATGATCACGCAGGGGATTTCGGCACCGCTGGCATAGCCCAGATTTTCCTGTTTCAGCGAAAACCCCGGCCCGCTGGTGGCGGTCATTGCCTTGGCCCCGCCCATGCTGGCCCCGACCACCGCCGCCATGCTGGCGATTTCGTCCTCCATCTGGATAAACGTGCCGCCGACCTTGGGCAATTCGCGCGCCATGGTCTCGGCCACCTCGGAACTGGGAGTGATCGGATAGCCCGCGTAAAACCGGCAACCCGCAGCGATTGCCCCCATGGCGCAAGCCTGATTTCCTTGCATATTCATTCGGTTAGACATTATTCGGCGGCCTCTGCTATGGGGGTGTTGGTGATTTTGATGGCAAAGTCGGGGCAGAGCCATTCGCACATGCGACAACCGGTACACAGGTCGGGCTTGTGCAGCTCGGCGACCAGTTGGTCGGTCAGGCGCAGGCAGCGCTCGGGGCACATTTTGACGCAAATATCGCAGCCTTTGCACCATTCCGCGGTGATCTGCCAGTCGGTGACCACGGGCGCGTGGTGTTCGACCTTGGCCAAGCCTTCGGGGCTGTCGGCCACGCGCTTGTCACCGGCCTGCGCCCATTCGCGCCCGGCCGCAAAGGCCTGCATGTTGATCTCTATCGAGGCGGGCGGCACAAATTGCCGGATCACCTCCAGCCAGCTATCGACCGAGAAATCCAGCGTGGTTGACAGCGCCCCGAGCAGCACCGTGTTGGCGGCCTTCAGGTTGCCCAGCCCCTCGGCGATGCTGGTCGCATCCATCGCGTAACCGGCGCGCACCTGCGCCATGATATCGGCGGGGGTTTGTGGGGCATAGCCGGGTTCCTCGCCCCGTCCTCGGGCGCGGCAGGCAAAGGGCGGTACAATTTTCTGGGTGTCGGCAATAAAGGTGCCGGTTTTGGGGTTCATGTAATTCAGCCAGCGCAGGGCCTCGGCCCATTCCAGCGCCACCAGAACGTCGGCCTCGCCCTCGGGGATGGTCGGCGACCAGACCTTGTCACCAAAGCGCACATGGCTGAACACGCCGCCGCCGCGCTTGGCCATGCCGTGCACCTCGGATTGCTTGACCTCGTAACCGTGCTTTTGGCACAGCATCGCCAGCACCTTGGAGACCATAATCACCCCTTGACCGCCAACCCCGACGATCAGCACATTTGTCGGCCCATTACCCATGATTGCCCCCTATAGCGAAATTGAATCGGTCGGGCAGATCTGCGCGCAGATAGAGCAGCCCATGCAGCTCTCGGCGTTGATCTCTACCTTGTGGCGGCCATCATGCCAGCCCGTTGACCATGTTAACGCCGGACAGCCAAGGTTCATGCAGCTTTGACAGGCCACACATTTTTCCTGATCCACCTTAAACGGATCGCCCTTGATTTTCAGCGGGTCGAGCACGCAGGGCCGGTCCGAGATCACCACCGACACGCCCTTGAATTCTACCGCCTCGCGCAAGGAATGATACATGCTGGCCATGTCATAGCTATCGACCGTTTCCACCCATTCGACCCCCAGCGATTTCACCAGCCTGGTAAAATCGACCCGCGCGGTTTCCTCGCCTCGCAGGGTTTTGCCGGTGGCCGGATGGTCCTGCCCGCCGGTCATGGCGGTGATGTGGTTATCCAGCAGAAACACGGTGATGTTGACGTTGTTATAAACCGCGTCGATCAACGGCGGAATGCCGGAATGCAAAAAGGTGCTGTCGCCGATCGTGGCGATAATCGGCTTGGTTTCGGTGCCGGCCTTGGCCATGCCCACGGCGTTACCGATGCTCGACCCCATGCTTACGCAGGTATCCATGGATTTGAGCGGCTCGACCACCGAAAGCGTATAGCAACCGATATCGCCCGCCACGCGGGTATCGAGCGCCCGCAGCGCCATAAAGCAACTGGTATGCGGGCACCCCGAACACAGCACCGGCGGCCGGATCATCGGGGCAAAGTCGAAACTGCCCTTGCGCGTTTTGGGCTGCAACAGCCCCGCTTTGACAAAGCCGTCCCGCACCACCTCGGGCGAAAAC
>JALXER010000324.1 GCA_027069385.1 Paracoccaceae bacterium | reverse complement strand
ACATGTTCAGGAAATTCGACGCGTAATCCAGCTCGTTCTTGGGGTACACAAACGGTTGCCCGACCGAGTATTTATAGGCCCATGCGGTAATGGTCGGGATTTTGGCGATCATGCGGATAGAGGCAATCTCGCGTTGTTCGGGGTCGTTGATATCGGTCGAGTCGTGGTAAAACGCCGCCATCGCGCCCATGATCCCGCAAACGGTCGCCATCGGGTGCGCATCGCGCCGGAACCCTTTGAAAAACGACACGATTTGTTCGTGCAGCATGGTGTGGCGAGTGACGCGGGGAACGAAATCGGTCAGTTCCTGCGCATTGGGCAATTCGCCGTAAAGCAGCAGATAGCAGACCTCAAGAAAATGGGATTTTTCGGCAAGCTGATCAATGGGATAGCCGCGATACAGCAATTCACCCTTGATCCCGTCGATAAAGGTAATCGCCGATTTGCACGACGCGGTAGAGGTAAAGCCCGGGTCATAGGTAAACACGTCGCCTTGTGCGTAAAGCTTGCTGATATCGATAACATCCGGCCCGGCGGTGGGGCTGAGAATCGGGAATTCAAGCTCCTTGCTGTCAAAGCTGATTTTCGCGGTTTTTCCGTCCTGTCCCATATTTTTCCTTTCCTACGCCCGCGCGAATCGTGCGGGCTGACATAATGAACCCGTAAAACCCGCGCCAGCGCGGCGGATTTAGGCAGAGATATCCTCTAACCGGGCAAGAGTTTCTTTTTGGCCAAGCGTAATCATCATTTCGAAAACGCTTGGCGAAACCGTGCGCCCCGTCAGAGCGGCGCGCAGAGGCTGAGCGATTTTGCCAAGTTTCAGTCCTTCCGATTCGGCAAAGGCGCGGGTTTCAGCCTCCAGATTTTCTTGCGTCCATGTAGCATCCCGCAAGTGCGAAGTCAAACGATTCAGCATACCACGGGATACAATGTCCAGTACCTGCGCCGCCTTCTGGTCCGGTTCAAACGGGCGTTTACCAAGAAAATAATGAGCCATTTCAAGAAGGTCGGGAATGATCTTTGCGCGCTCTTTTAACGAATCCATATTGTCCAGCATCAATTTTTTATGATCATCCGTTAGTGGCGGCATTTTTTGCGATGCAACATAGGCCTCCACCTCGGCCAACAGCTCGGGGTTGTCGGTTGCGCGGATATGCTGACCGGACAGGTTTAACAATTTCTTGAAATCAAAGCGCGCCGGAGATTTACCCACCTGCTCAAGGCCGAACCATTTGATCGCCTGAAGTGTGGTGAAAAACTCGTCATTGCCGTGGCTCCAGCCCAGACGGGCCAGATAGTTGCGCATCGCGGCGGCCAGATAGCCCATATCTCGGTATTCCTCTACCCCCAGCGCGCCGTGGCGCTTCGACAGCTTTTTGCCGTCCGGCCCGTGGATCAGCGGGATATGGGCGAATACCGGTACATCCCAGCCAAGGGCCTGATAGATCAGGGTTTGACGGGCGGCATTGGTCAGGTGATCGTCGCCGCGAATAACGTGGGTTACGCCCATATCGTGGTCATCCACCACCACCGCCAGCATATAGGTCGGCGTCCCGTCCGAGCGCAGCAGAATCAGGTCGTCCATCGTGTCGTTTTTCCACGTCACGCGGCCCTGCACCTTGTCTTCGACCACGGTTTCACCGGTTTTGGGCGCTTTCAGGCGCACCACAAAGGGCTGGTCCGTCGGGCCTGTGGGGGTGTCGCGCCAGGGCGACTGGAACAGCGGCGGGCGTTTTTCAGCGCGGGCCTTTTCGCGAAAATCGGCGATTTCCTCTTTGGTGGCATAGCATTTATAGGCCGTGCCGGCGTCGAGCATGGCTTGTGCGGCGGCCTGATGGCGCGCCACGCGGCCAAACTGGCTGATCGCGTCACCGTCCCAGTCAAGGCCCAGCCAGTTCAGCCCGGCATAGATCGCCTCGGTTGCTTCGGGGGTTGAACGGGCACGGTCGGTATCCTCGATCCGCAGCAGGAATTTGCCGTCGTGATGGCGGGCGAACAGCCAGTTGAACAAGGCCGTGCGCGCCCCGCCAATATGAAGATACCCCGTCGGAGAAGGGGCAAAACGGGTAACCACGCGGGCAGAATCGGACATGCCGTTAACCTTTCGGAAACTATAAACGTTAAGATTAGAGGTATTTAGGCCAATAGGGGGGTAAGAACAAGCACTGTGTCCGAAAACTGGCTGGCAAAACAGTGGGACAGGCAGCGCCCGCACCTTATTCTGTGGGCTCCGGTTTTTCTGGCGGCGGGGGTTGGTCTGTACTTCTCCCTTTCATTCGAGCCGGACGCGCGCATGCTGGCACCCCTGACGGCTGGCGCGGTTTTTGCGCTGATCTATGCCATTCGTCGCGCCGGTATGACCGGTTTGATCCTGTCTGCACTGGTTTTGTTAATTTGCGGTATACTTGCAGGCGCTTTTCGCAGCTATCGGGTTGACGCGCCGGTGCTGCCCTACCGGATTTATGGCACGATCGAAGGGCGGATTATCAAGATTGGCCGGTCCAACAGCGATACGGTGCGCATCACGCTGGATCGGGTGCGGATCGACCGGTTGCGCCCCGAGGCGACCCCGCAAACCGTGCGGGTGTCGCTGTTCGGCCTGATCCCCGAACAGGCGGTGCATATCGGCGCGCGTGTGGCGATGGTGGCCAACATGTCTCCGCCTGGCGCACCGGTAGAGCCGGGGGGCTTTGACTTTCGCCGATTGGCCTGGTTCGACCGGCTTGGCGGGGTGGGCTATACCCGCAATCCGGTGGTAGAGATGCGGCCCTATGGCGATGGCGGGCTGGGTGTTTCGCGGCTGCGAAGCGATATTTCCACCCTTGTTTTCAACCGGATAGGTGGGCAAAACGGCGCTTTTGCCGGTGCGATCCTGACCGGAGACCGCTCGCGCATTGACCCGCATGTGCTGGCGACGTTGCGCGCCTCCAATCTGGCGCATTTGCTGGCGATTTCGGGGCTGCATATGGGGCTGCTGACCGGTTTTGTCTATATGCTGGTGCGCTATGGGCTGGCGCTGGCCCCGCCCATAGCCCTGCGGGTGCCGGTGAAAAAGATCGGCGCGGCGCTGGCGTTGGCGACGGGGTTCGCCTATCTGGTGTTGTCGGGGGGCAATGTGGCCACGCAGCGCGCCTTTATCATGGTGGCGGTGGTGCTGATTGCGGTGATGCTCGACCGGCCGGCCTTTACCCTGCGCGCCGTGGCGCTGGCGGCAACGATCGTGCTGCTGTTTCGCCCCGAGAGCCTGACCGAAGCCGGTTTCCAGATGTCTTTTGCTGCCACGACCGCGCTGATCGGGGTGTTTGACGATTTGCGCCGCCAAGGCTGGTGGCAGCGGCTATCGCATGGCTGGTTCAGGCCGGCAATGCCGGTACTGGTTATTCTGGTGACCTCGGCAGTGGCGGGGGCCGCGACCGCGCCGATTTCAGCCTATCATTTCAACCAGATATCCAATTTCGGGCTGGGCGCCAACCTATTATCGGTGCCGGTGATGGGGATGGTGGTTATGCCCGCCGCCGTGATTGCCGCGCTGTTGGAGCCATTTGGCCTGGACGGCGTGGCGTGGTGGGTGATGGGGCAGGGGATCGGCTGGATCCTTTCGGTGGCCGATTATTTTGCCGGTCTTGACGGTTCGCTGACGCTGGTTCCCACCGGACGGCCGGTTGTATTGCCGTTGATCGGGATT
>JALXER010000323.1 GCA_027069385.1 Paracoccaceae bacterium | reverse complement strand
GTTTTTACCGCAAGGTGCAAATGGTATTTCAGGACCCGTATGCCAGCCTGCATCCGCGCCACACGGTGGATTCGGTGCTGTCGGAAACCCTGAAATTGCACGGGTTTACCGGGGTGGATAAACGGATCGAAAAGCTGCTGGATGACGTGGGGCTTGGCCCCTCTTTCCGGTTTCGCTATCCGCACCAGCTATCGGGCGGGCAGCGCCAGCGCGTCGCCATTGCCCGCGCATTGGCCCCCGAACCCGAGATCCTGCTGCTGGACGAGCCGACCTCGGCGCTGGATGTCTCGGTACAGGCCGAGATCCTGAACCTGCTTTCCGACCTGCGCGCCAGACACGGGTTGACCTATCTGATGGTCAGCCACAATCTGGCCGTGGTCGGGCACCTGTGCCACGACATCGCGGTGATGCAACTGGGCGAGATCGTGGAAACGCTGGGGGTCGAGGACATGCGCGCCATGCACACCACCCACCCCTATACCAAACACCTGCTGGAAAGCAGCCTGCAAGGCATTGCCGGTTAGGGCGTAGACCTAGGGGTCGATCATCAGCCCCGACAGTTTGGCCAGTTCCGCGCCAAGCGTGCTGGTCGCAACGGCTTGCGCGGCGTTCAGGCGGGCCAGCTCGGGCTTGTTCTGGCCCAGCTTGATGGTGGCATTCACCGTTTCGATGCGCAGGCGCGCCGGAACGATCATCCGCAGCATCTTGGCCAGCGCCGCGTCATTCACCTTGTCCAGCGTCCAGACCGGCTTGGGCAACAGACGCTGTTCGAACGCGGCCGAAAGCGCAACCAGATGCGCGCGCAGCGCCTCGGGGGGCAGCAGTTCCAGCGTGCCGCGAACCTCGACACTGACATAGTTCCATGTGGGCACCATGTCATCCACCCCGTACCAGTCCGGCGATATATAGCCGTCGGGACCGGTGACAACGAACACCGCTTTTTCCCCGTCACCCTTGCGCGCCACCGCATTGGCCCGGGCCAGATGAAAATCGAGCGCCCCGTCCGACCGGATAAACGGCACCTGCGCAATCAACGGCCCGTCGGCCCCGTTGATGCAAAGGCTGCCAAACCCGCGTTTGGCTGCAAATTCAAGCGCCTGCGCGCGATTCATGGTATGGAATGAAGAATTCGGATGCATGGCTCAAGGTTATGTGATGCGCTGGCGGGCTTCAACCCTATTGTGCCGCCGCGCGTGCAGCGATAAAATCCCGCTATGACCAGATACAGCAAAACCAAAGCCGCGATCGATGCCCTGACCCCTGAACAATTCCGGGTCACCCAGCAAAGCGGCACCGAGCGGCCCTTTACCGGTGCCTATGACCAGCATGACGAACCCGGGCTTTATGTGGATATCGTGTCGGGTGAACCGCTGTTTACCTCGGCGCAGAAATTCGATGCGGGCTGTGGCTGGCCCAGCTTTGCCAAACCGGTCGAGGCGGCCAACGTGACCGAGCACAAAGACCTGTCACTGGCCCGCGAACGGGTCGAGGTACGCTCGCGCCATGGTGACAGCCATCTGGGTCATGTGTTTACCGACGGCCCCGCCGAGATGGGCGGGCTGCGCTATTGCATCAATTCGGCCTCGCTGCGCTTTGTGCCGCTGGCACAGATGGAGGCCGAAGGGTACGGCGAGTATATCGCGCAGGTAACTATTTCCAGGACTTGAATTCCTTGATCAGTTCCTCGCGCTTTTTCTTGCTGGAACTGAATTTCCCCGCGTTGCTGCGCACCATCTTGCCCGCGGCCTGCAACCCCTGATTAAGCTTGGCAACCTTTTTGCCGTCTTTGTCGGCAAGCTTCATCAGGAACACATATTCCCGCAGGGTACGACCGGACAAGGCCTGGATTTCTTTCAGGATTTTCTCGGCTTGTCCCACCTCGTCAAAATCCATTTTCAGGGTGATCACCGCCGACACCCCGCCCATCAGTTTCTGCGCCCCCGGAGACAGTTTTTTGGCCACGCCCAACGTTTCGCCCGATGCGGTATTGATAGTACCCAACGCCGACCCCGAACTCGGCCCGAGCGAGGCATCGATAATCGTATGCACCGCGATTCCGCCAACCGCCACACCGATACGCGCCGTCCAGCCAACCGGACCAAGACACATGGATGCGCCGGTAATAATCAGGTTCAGAGCAACCTGCACCTGCGCTTCCTTGATCTCTCTTTTCGCCTTTTCGGCCAGCGCTTTCAACTGCGCCAGATCCTTTTCCAACTGCGCGCAGCGTTTGTTGATTTCCTGAAAGAACGCGATGGCAAATTTCATGAAAGCAGCAGCAATCATGGCGAGATTTGCTCCGACCAGCGCTGAATGCTTGACGTTCTGCTGTTCCAGAATTTCCAGCGCCAGCACGTATTTCGAATAGGTCTTGATCAGTTCCTTGGAATCCTTGGCCTTGCCGAACACCACCTTGTTCCAGGCCAGATTAAAATTCCCCCAGGCCTTGTCGAGCCGTGATTCGTCGGCTTTGTAATCGCTTACCAGCTTGTTCGAATAATACTTCAGCCCGCTATATTTCAGATTGGCGTTCACCGTGTCCATTGCGGCTTGGGCGTCTTTGTCGATGTTGGCGATGTACTTTTGCACGACCTTGGAATTCACAAGGTCTTTTGCGGTGGTTGTTTTAGCCATGACCAGCCCTTTCGTTTGGTTTGCACAGGATACAACCCGTACAAAACCATTACGATAGTCCGGCGTTCAAAACAACCGTTTTACGCCCTACTCCACCAGCCCGACCGGTTGGCCAACCACAACAAATTGCAGGTTTTCAGGCTGGTACAGACGCGCGGCCACGCGGTTGATGTCGTCCAGCGTTACCGCGTTGACCAGATCGTTACGCGTCGAAATATAGTCCACCCCCAGATCGGCGACCTGCAATCCGGTCAGGATACCGGCAATCGCCGCATTGCCCGAGAACCGCAGCGCATAGGCGCCGGTCAGATAGCGTTTGGCCTGATCCAGTTCTTGTTGTGTGACGCCGTGTTCGGCCATTTTGGCCCATTCTGCCTGAATGATCTCGATCGCTTCGGCCATGGTATCATTGCCGCTGTTCAGATGGCCCATATAGACCGCCGCATGTTGAAACGGCAGCAGAAAGGTTGAAATACCATAGGTCAGGCCGCGCTTTTTGCGCACCTCGACGGTCAGGCGCGCGGTGGTGGCCCGCCCGCCCATGATATGGTTCAGCACATAGGCGGTCAGGTAATCGGGGTCGTCGCGCGACAGACCGGCATGGCCAAACAGCGCCACCGATTGCGGGGTATCAAAGGGGATCACCTCGACGCCGCCGCTCAGGGCCACTTGGGTATCGGGCACCTCGCCCACGCTGGTATCGGGCAGATCACCCAGCAGGTCGTCCAGCAGCGGTGCCAGTTCTTGGGCCGAGATCGCCCCCACCACCCCGATGATCAGCCGGTCCTTGGTCAGGGCGCGGGCAAAGGCGACCCGCATGTCGTCAGGCGTCAGCGCTGCCACGGTTTCCAGCGTTCCGTCGGGGTTGCGCGCATAAGGGTGGCCCGGATAGGCCAGTTCCTGAAACCGGTCCGACGCGATGGCCGAAGGGTCGGTTGCATCCGAGCGCAGAATAGAGAAAACCTGCCCCTGCACGCGGTCAAACGCCACCTGATCAAAGGTCGGTTCGATCAGGGCAAGGCGCAGCAGCGCGATGCTCTGGTCCAGATTGGCGGTGAGCATGGATGCGGTAACACTGGTGCTGTCGCGCCCCGCATCAAAGCTGAACCGCGCGCCCAGTTCATCGGAGCGCTCGGCAAATTCGGTGGCGGTTATGCCGGTCGCGCCTTCTTCCAGCAGGCCCATCATCAGATTGGTGGCCCCCTGTTTATCGGCCGGATCCAGCGAGCCGCCGCCTTTGAAATAGAACTGCATCGAAACCATGGGGATCGATTGCTCCTCGACCAGCCAGGCGGTAATGCCCCCCGGCGAGGTCACCACCTGAATTTCATTGGCAGCCCGCAACGGGGCGGCGGCGGTGATGATCAGCGCGATCAGCGTCAAAAAACGTTTCATTCTGCGGCCTCCTTGGCACCCATCAGGTATCCGGTCACCGAGGACCGCTCGTCAAACAGCGCCTGTGCGGCGGCCGTGATGTCGGCCTCGGTCACCGCTTGCAGCGCCGCGGGCCAGTCCTGCACATCTTCGACCGTCAACCCCGAAACCAGCGCCGCGCCATAGCGCCGCGCCAGCCCCATCTGGTCATCCATGGCGTAAATCTCGTCGGCCAGCAGCGCTGCCTTGGAGCGCGCCAGCCGTTCCGGATCCACCCCGTTTTGCAACAGATAGTCAAGCGTCGCGTCAAGGCGCGCCTCGGCCTGTTCCAGCGTCACCCCGGGTTTTGGCACCACATACACCCCAAAGGATGTCGGGTCATAGGACAGGCCGCCATAAAACGCCCCGCTGGCCAGCGCGATGTCTTCATCCAGTTGCAGCCGCGACCCCAACAACGAGGTTATCCCGCCGCCGCCCAGCACATCGGCCAGCAAGATCAGCGCCGCCGCCTGCGCCTGATCGCCACTTTGGCGGTTCGGGGCCAGATAGGCGCGGATCATATAAGGCGTGGCAACCCTTTCATCATGGTAAACCATACGGCGTTCGGCGGTCTGGGGCGGTTCTTGCGGGCGCACCCGCTTGGTGATGCCCTCGGACGGGGCTACGGGGCCGTAATATTGCTGCGCCAGCGCCAGCACCTGTTCGGGCTGCACATCGCCCGCCACCACCAGAATGGCATTGTTGGGCGCGTAATAGAGATGGTAGAAATCAAGCGCATCCTGAAGGGTCAGCGCCTCTACCTCGTGGCGCCAGCCAATGGTGGGAATGCCGTAAGGGTGGTTCAGATAGAGCGCAGCGCTGCGTTGTTCGCTGAACAGCGAACCGGGGTCGCTTTCGGTACGCAACGCGCGTTCTTCCAGAACCACATCGCGTTCGGTCAGCATGGCCGCATCGTCAAGGATCAGGCCGCGCATACGGTCGGCCTCCATCTCCATCATCAGGGGCAGACGGTCCACCGCGATCCGCTGGTAATAGGCGGTATAGTCCTGCGTGGTAAAGGCGTTGTCGTCCCCGCCGTTTTCCTCGATGATCGCCGAGAACGTCGCATCGGGCACCGCAGCAGTGCCTTTGAACATCAGGTGTTCCAGAAAATGCGCCAGACCGGATTTGCCCGGTTCCTCGTCGGCGGCACCGATTTTATACCAGACCATGTGGGTTACAACCGGCGCGCGGTGGTCCTCTATGACCACGACCTGCATGCCGTTATCCAGCATATAGCTGCTGACCGGCACTTGCTGCGCCGCTGCCGGCAGGGCCAGCACTGCGAAAATAATCCAGCCGAATAGTCGCTTCATGAAAGAACCCTTTGGTTATGTTATTGCTCAAAGATAACCACCGCGTGCGCGGGCATGCAAGCGCCCATACGCAACTGTGATCAGCGTTTCTTTTTCTTCTTGCTGTCCATAAACAGCACCAGCCCCAGCACACCAAGAAAGATAGAGGCGTCGGCAGGGTTGAACGAATAGGGGTTGTCGAACCCGCAACAGGACATGTTGATAAAATCGGCCACGGCGCGAAACACCACCCGGTCATAGGCGTTGCCCATCGCGCCGCCGATCACCAGACCGGCACTGACCAACGCCACGGGGTTGCGTGCCTTGCGCACCCAGATCACGATTGCCAGCGATATCACCACCGACAGCCCGACCAGCCCCCAGCGCACCATATCGGTTTCAGAGCCGAACAACCCGAAATTCACCCCGTCATTCCACGCCATGCGCAGGTTCAGATAGGGCGGCCACACATCGATCGCCAGCGCATCGCGCAGGTTCATCCATTCGACCACCCAGATTTTCAACAGCCGGTCGATGGCGAATACCGCCACGGCGGTTAGCAAGATACGCTTCATGTTTATGGTCTCTCCTGTTCTGCGCCCTGTTTAGCGAGGCACACCCCCCGGGGCAAGCACTCGCGCCAGGTTGCGCGAATTCCTGCTCTGAAACAATTCTCACATTCGCATTCCCGAATTGTGAAAAAGTGTTTCTCGCTAAATGTGCGCTTCCCCCTATGGTTCAATCAGAAGATTTAACTATGTTGGAGAGAGACCATGAGAAAGCCCATCGCCATTGCCGCGCTGTGTATCAGTGCATTCGGGGGCACCCTGCAAGCGCAGGAAACCACCTATCCCGATACGATCATCGTGCTGGATGTCAGCAACTCTATGTGGGGGCAGATCGACGGCGTTGCCAAGATCAGCATCGCGCAGGATGTGATATCCGAGCTAACCACCGATTTGCAGGAACCGATACAGTTCGGCCTGATGGCCTATGGGCACCGGCGCAAAACCGATTGCGGCGATATCGAGCTGGTTTTGCCGGTTGCGCCGATGGATGCCGATGCCTTTGGCCGCGCGGTGCGCAGTCTAAGCCCGACCGGCCGCACCCCGCTGACTGCCGCCGTGCAACAGGCCGCCGAGCAGTTGAACTATACCGAGACTTCGGCGCGGGTCATTCTGATTTCGGACGGAATCGAAAGCTGCGAAGGCGACCCCGTGGCGCTGGCCAGCGAGCTTGCCGGCAACGCGCTTGACCTGACCGTGCATGTGATCGGCTTTGATCTGCAAGACGGGGTTGATCAGGACGGGTTACGCGCCTTGGCCATGCAAAATCACGGGCTGTTCCTGACGCCGGACACGGCCGACCAGTTGAAATCCAATCTTGATACGATGATGGACATGGGCAGCGCCAAAATGGCCCCCGGGCTTAGCGCCCCTGAAACCGGCAGCGCCGGGGCCGACATTCCGGTCATGCTTAGCGGCATGCTGCCTGAGGGGGCCGAACTGGTGCTGGTGCCCTTTGGTGCCAGCCCGCGCGACGCCCTAAGCACCATGCAGGCAAACGGTGAAACCGCCATGCTGACCGCGCCCGCCGCATCGGGGCGCTATCAGATCCTGCTTTTGGATAGCGATGGCATGGTCGCGGCCAGTTCCGGCCTGACCGTGCAGTAACCCCCCGAACCTGCCCCTTGCGAGGTTTGCTCGCAGGGGGAGATTTGCCAAACGCTGCCCCTGTCGGTGAAGTGCCGACAAAACCGGTGCGAGGGCGTGCAAATTATGCTAGGCTGATTCCGATTGATGACAAGGAATTTCGGCTATGCTTAAAAAACTCGCGCTTTTGGTGGGGCTTACCCTTTCTTTTCTGGGTCAGGCGATGGCCCAGCAATCGGACAACCCCGACACGATCGTGGTGCTTGATGTCTCTAACTCCATGTGGGGGCAAATCGACGGGGTCTCCAAGATAGAAATCGCGCGCGCGGTGGTTGCCGACCTGCTGGGCGACCTTGAAACCAGCTCCAATTTCGGCCTGATGGCCTATGGGCACCGGCGCAAAAGCGACTGTTCGGATATCGAACTGATCCTGCCGGTCGGCCCGCTGGAGCCGGAGGCGTTTTCGGCAGCGGTCAATCAGTTAACGCCACGCGGGCGCACGCCGCTTACCGAAGCGGTGCGACAGGCCGCCGAGATTCTGAACTATTCCAGCCGCTCGGGGCGGGTGGTGCTGGTTTCCGACGGGATCGAAAGCTGTGACGCCGACCCTTGCGCGCTGGCGCAGGAACTGGCGCAGAACGGGCTGGATTTCACCACCCATGTGATCGGGTTCGACGTGGCGGATGTGGCCGATCAAAGCCAGCTTTCCTGTCTGGCCGAAGCAACCGGCGGCCTGTATCTGACTGCCGAATCGACCGAAGAACTGGGGGCCGCGCTGATGACCATGATGAGCGACCCCGACACCCTGATCGATCTACCGGTCGGCCCGCAGATCACCCTTGTAGCCGTCGATACCCAAGGCAACCCTGTCACCGATCCGAATATCATCTGGAATATCGACCATATCCCCTCGGGCGATAACTGGCTGACCAACGAGCAGGCGGCCTCGGTCACCATCGAATTCGGGGCGGCGCCATATCGCGGGCGGGCCGATCTTGGCAACCGGCACGGAGAGTTGCTGTTCGATTTCGACGGGGAACAGGACGCAACCTTTGTTGTTGTGTTGTCCACGCCCATATCGCTTGACGCCCCCGACCGCGTGGTGGCGGATACCGATTTCGAGGTCCGCTGGCACGGCACATCGGCGCAGGGCGATACGGTTGTGCTGATGCTGGATGATGCCACCATCGCCAGCGCGCCCGCCGATAACAGCCCGCCCGCAACCCTGCACGCGCCGGATCAGGCCGGCCTGTACCAACTGCGCTATCTGGCTGCCGATGGCAAGGTGATGGACAGTGCCGAAATTGGTATCTACCACGAAGCAAGCCTGAACGCGCCGCAATCCCTGACCGCGGGCGCGGACATAGAGATCACATGGACAGGCCCCGACCTGCCCGGCGACTATATCACCATCGTGCCACAGGGCGCGCCGGACGGGGATTATACCGCCTATGAATACTCCACCAAGGGCAGCCCCCTGACCCTGCTGGCCACCGACAGCGCCGGTGCCTATGAGTTGCGCTATATGCTTGGAAGCTCCAACACGGTGCTGGCGCGTCGTGCCATCACCCTGACCGCCCCGATTGTCACACTGACCACCCCGCCCGAGGCCGTGGCCGGCGCTACAATCGACGTAATATGGACCGGACCGGATAACGCGCGCGATTATATCACCATCGTGGAAACCGGTGCCGAGGAAGGAGCCTATAATGGCTATACCTACACTTCCGAGGGGTCACCGCTGCGCTTGCAAACCGTCGATGCGCAAGGGGATTTCGAGATCCGCTATGTGTCGGGGCAATCGGACCGGACCTTGGCCAGCCAGCCCATCACCCTGACCGGTGCGCAGGTTTCTCTGACCGCCCCGCCCGAGGCGGTGGCCGGTGCCAAGATCGAGGTAACGTGGACGGGGCCGGATAATGCCCGCGACTATGTCACCATTGTCGAAGTCGGCGCGGAGGACCGCGATTACGGCAATTACACCTATACCTCTGAAGGCTCGCCGCTGCAGATCACCACCATCGACAGGCCCGGCAATTTCGAGCTACGCTATATCTCGGGGCAATCCAAGGCGGTACTGGCGCGCCTGCACATCACCCTGACCGCCACCCCCGTTACCCTGAACGCCGATCCGGTGGCCGTGGCGGGTTCTCGGGTCAGCGTGACATGGGTCGGGCCGGATAACCCGCGCGACTATATCACCATTGTCGAGGCCGGCGCGGAGGACCGCGATTACGGCAATTATACCTATACCTCGCAAGGCTCGCCGCTGGTGGTAGAAGCCGTCGATTCAGGTGGAGCTTACGAGATCCGCTATATTTCGGGGCAATCCAAAACCGTACTGGCCCGCCTGCCCCTGACCCTGACCATGCCGGAAGTGGCCTTGCTGGCCGAACCGACTGCCGTGGCCGGAACCCAGATCGATGTTGTCTGGATCGGGCCGGGCAATCGGGGGGATTTTATTACCATCGTACCGGTCGGTGCGGCTTCGGGCACGTATGGAACCTATGCCTATACCCGCGACGACCCGCCCTTGCAGGTGCAAGTCCCCGAAACCGTTGGAGCCTATGAAATCCGCTATGTGTCGGGGCAATCCAAGGCGACCTGGGCCGCGATACCGGTAACCGTTGTGGCGGAATAACCCGCTAGAACGGACACGGGGCCGTAAACGTAACCCGCGCGCCGCCGGTCGGGTGGAAAAAGGCCAGTTCCAGCGCATGCAGGCACAGGCGCGGGGCAGCGGCGAGCGCCGCACCGCTGGCATAGAACCGGTCGCCCAGTATCGGGTGGCCGATGGCCAGCATATGCACGCGCAACTGGTGGCTGCGCCCCGTGGTCGGGAACAGCCCGAGCCGCGCATGGGCAGGGTGCCGCTCTATGACCTGCCATCGTGTGTGCGAGGCTTTGCCGGAAACCAGATCGACCTTTTGCAGCGGCCGGTTCGGCCAGTCAACGCTTAGCGGCAAGGAGACTTCGCCAGTTGCATCGGGCTGCCCGAATACCAGCGCCTGATAGGTTTTATCGGTGTGGCGGCGTTCGAATTGCATGCCAAGGTGGCGTTGCGCGGCCTTGTTGCGGGCAAAGACCATCACCCCCGAGGTGTCCATATCCAGCCGATGCACCAGTAGCGCATCGGGGTAGACTGCACGCGCACGGGTTTCAAGGCAGTCGCGATGGGACTCTGATTTGCCGGGCACCGAAAGCAGGCCCGCGGGCTTGTTCAGCACCAGAAGGTCGGCATCGCGATGCAGCACATCCAGCGGCCCATCGGGGGGCGCATAGGTGAACTCAGCCATTCAGCGCCCGCAAAAGCCCCAGCGTAGAGCCATCCTTGCCCTGCGCGTCGCCGGTTCCCTGCACCAGCGGCAACAGCGCCGTGGCCATTTCCTTGCCCAGTTCCACACCCCATTGGTCAAAGCTGTTGATCCCCCAGATCACCCCTTCGACAAACACGCGGTGTTCATAAAGCGCGATGATCTGGCCCAGCCGGAACGGCGTCAGTTGCGGATAGGCCAGCGTGACCGAGGGGCGGTTACCCGGGAACACCCGACAGGGGCGCTGGTTCCGGCTGATCCGGCCGCGCATCAGGGCCTCGGACTGGGCAAGGCAGTTGGCAACCAGTAGGTCATGGTGGTGTTTCAACGCCGGTTCGTGGCCCTTGGCGGCAATCAGGAACTCGCACGGGACAACATCCGTGCCCTGGTGGAGCAGTTGATAAAACGCGTGTTGGCCATTGGTCCCGGCCTGCCCCCAGACGATCGGTCCCGTAGGCACCGATACCGGCGTGCCGTTCAGCGTCACGCGCTTGCCGTTGCTTTCCATATCAAGCTGTTGCAGATAGGCGGGCAGGCGCGACAGGCGTTGGTCATAGGGCAGCACCGCGCGGCTGGGATAGCCGCAGATATCGCGATGCCAGATACCGGTCAGGGCCAGCAACACCGGCATGTTCCGGGCCAGCGGCGCGTGGCGGAAATGCTGATCCATGGCATACCCCCCGTCAAGGAATTCGCCAAAGCGTTCCGGCCCCACAGCCAGCATCACCGGCAGGCCAATCGGCCCCCACATCGAATAGCGCCCGCCAACCCAGTCGGCAAAGCCGAACACCCGCTCGGGCGGGATACCAAAGGCGGCGGTCTTGTCGAGCGCGCTTGAAATCGCCACCATCTGCGTACCCGCCGCATCGCCCAGCCAGTCGCGTACCGTGGCGGCGTTGGTCATGGTTTCGATGGTGGTAAAGGTTTTAGAGGCCACGATCACCAGCGTGCGCGCCGGATCGACCCGCCGCGTTACCTCGGCAAAATGCGCCCCGTCAATGTTGGAGATAAACCGCACCTTTGGCCCGTCATGATAGGCCCCCAGCGCCTTGACCCCCATCGACGGCCCAAGATCCGAGCCGCCAATACCGATGCTGATCACCTCGGTGATCGGCCCGCCATCGGCAGCGGTAAACGCACCATCGCGCACCGCATTGGCAAAGGCTCCCATCCGCGCCAGCGTCGCCCGAACTTCGGGCAGCACCCCGGCGGGGTCGTCATTCACCCGCAGGTCCGAGCGATCCCGCAGGGCGGTATGCAGCACGGCGCGATCCTCGGTCGTGTTGATCTTTTCGCCGGTAAACATGGCCTCGCGGCGGGCCTTCAGCCCTGCTTCTGTGGCCAGTTGCACCAGCAGGCGGCGCGCATCGGCATCAATCGCGGTCTTGGAGAAATCCAGCACCATGCCATCGACATCCAGACTGAAATCCGTAAACCGGTTGGCATCGTCAAACAGGGCCAGAATATCGCGGTCGCGGGTGCTTGCGCGGTTCGAGATCAGCATCCGCCAGATCGTATCCATGTTACACCCCTAACTGGCTGGCCTCGGCGGCCAGCGCTTCAATTCCGGCCCAATCGCCGGCAGCAACCCGATCTTTGGGTGCCACCCATGACCCCCCCGCGCATATTACATTGGAAAGGCTTAAATAATCCTTGGCGTTGGCAAGGGAAACGCCCCCCGTCGGGCAAAAGCTGATTTGCGGCAACGGCGCGCCGATGGCCTTGAGCGCCTTGGCCCCGCCCGACGCTTCGGCCGGAAAGAATTTCAGTAG
>JALXER010000322.1 GCA_027069385.1 Paracoccaceae bacterium | reverse complement strand
GCGGTGGTGGGCGATCTGGCGGCGGTTGGCACGCCCGAATGTGCCACGGCGGCGAGTGCGCTGGCGCTGATCTCGGGGCTGATCCTGCTGGTCATGGGGTTTTTGCGGCTGGGCTTTCTGGCCAATTTCCTGAGCCATCCGGTGATTGCCGGATTTATGGCAGCGGCGATACTCCTGATTGCGACCAGCCAGCTAAAACACCTGCTGGGCATTTCGGCGCACGGGCACGAATTGATCACCCTTGGCGGGTCGTTGCTGGGTGATATCGCCAACGTTAATCCGGTCACGATGCTGGTGGCGGCGCTGTCGGTCGGGTTTCTGATCTGGGCGCGCAAGGGGTTAAAACCGCTGCTGGGCAAAACCGGCCTGCCGCCGCGGCTGGTCGATATCCTGTCCAAAACCGCGCCGCTGATCGTGGTGGCGCTGACGACGCTGGGTTCATGGGGGTTTGATCTGGCGGCGCAGGGGGTGGCGATTGTCGGGCAACTGCCCAGCGGCCTGCCGCCCTTTGTCATGCCTTCTTTCAATGCCGACCTGTGGAGCGAGCTGTTCGTATCGGCGCTGCTGATCTCGATCATCGGTTTTGTGGAATCGGTGTCGGTGGGGCAAACGCTGGCGGCGCGGCGGCGCCAGCGCATTGTGCCGGATCAAGAGTTGATCGGCCTTGGCGCGGCCAACGTCGCGGCGGCGTTCAGCGGAGCCTATCCGGTGACCGGCGGGTTTTCGCGCTCGGTCGTCAATTTCGATTCAGGCGCGCGCAGTCCGGCAGCGGGCGCGTTTACCGGCATCGGCATGCTGTTTGCCGCGTTGACCCTGACTCCGGCGCTGTACTATCTGCCCAAGGCCGCGCTGGCGGCGATCATCATTGTGGCGGTGCTGTCGATGCTGGACCTGTCGATGCTGCGCCGCACCTGGGCCTATTCCAAAGCGGATTTCAGCGCGGTGGCGGTTACGATTCTGGTGACGCTGGGCTTTGGCGTGAAAATCGGTATCAGCGCCGGTGTGGCCCTGTCGATTGCGCTTTATCTTTACAAGACCTCGAAACCGCATGTGGCGGTGGTGGGGCAGGTGCCCGGCACCGAGCATTTTCGCAACGTGTTGCGCCACAAGGTGGTGGTCTCGGAGGCAATCTATTCGATCCGCATCGACGAAAGCCTGTATTTTCCCAACGCGCGTTTTCTTGAGGACCGGATCAACGCGGCGGTGGCGGCGGATCAGGCAATCAGGCACGTTATTCTGGTCTGCGCGGCGGTGAACAGCATCGATGCCTCGGCGCTCGAAAGCCTTGAAACGGTCAATCACCGGCTGAAAGAAGTCGGCGTGACCTTGCATCTGTCCGAGGTCAAGGGGCCGGTAATGGACCGGCTGCACGGCACCGAATTTCTGGCCGAACTGACCGGCAAGGTCCACCTGACCCAGTATGACGCCGTCCACGCCATCGACCCGCAACTGGCCGAACAGGCCCTGCACGCCAAGCGCTGCGATTAGCCTATTGCCCGCCGTGGTCGGTTTTATCCCAGTAAAACGGCCTGAAGAATAGCTCGGACAGGGCCTTGTAGGCGGCGATGGTGCCAAGGGGCCAGTAAAACGGCAGGGTCAGATAGATCGGAATCAGGCCCGGTTGGCGCTTGGCCAGAATCGCGGCCAGCACCACGCCGAACATCACCAGCTCTCCGCCGATCAGCAGGGCAAAGGTGGCGCGCCATGTCCATGCAGGCAGCAAGGCAAAGAACCCCCAGTCAACCCCCAGCACCCCCGTCCAGACCAGCCAGAACACCGGAGCCAGCAAAAACGCCAGCGCGGTGCCAAGCAGCATGGTCTGGAAGCCCAGAAACCCCAGCGGCCCCAGATCGTGCCACAATTGACGCGGCGCGCGCATATGGCTGGCCCAGGTCATGGCAAAGCCCTTTAGCCAGCGCGAGCGCTGTTTGACCCATGAAACCGGACGCTTGTTTGCCTCCTCCCAGGTGGTGGAGTGGACCATCTCGCAGCGATAGCCAAAGCGGGCAAGGCGCATGCCAAGATCGGCATCCTCGGTCACGTTATGGGCATCCCACGCGCCGACCTGATCCAGCACCTCGCGGCGGATAAACACGCTGGTGCCGCCCAATGGCAGCGGGATTTTCAGCCGCGACAGCCCGCGCATGATCACCCTGAACCAGACCGCGTATTCGATGGTAAAACAGCGCGACAGCCAGTTGTCGCTTGTGTTGTAAAAGTCCAGATAGGCCTGCACGCAGGCAACCTGACGCGGGGCCGATTGCAGGTGCCGGACAATCAGGTCGATCTGGTCGGGGTCGGGGCGGTCTTCGGCATCATAGATTCCGATGATCTTGCCGCGACAATAGGGCAGGGCATAATTCATTGCCTTGGGCTTGGTCTGCAAAGAGTCGCGCGGAATAGTGATGACCTCTATCCAGCGGGGCAGGCGGCGTGCGTCAAGCGCTTTGGCGGTAACGATGTCGCCTTCCTCCAGCAGGATCTTGGCGTCGAGCAGTTCCTTGGGGTAGGTGCTGTTGGAAAGCGCGGTGATCAGGGCGTCGATGACGCGGGTTTCATGAAACAAGGGCAACAGCACGCTGACCACGGGGCGCTTGCGATAGTCGTTCAGGCAGGTGGCGTCGGGGGCGGGGCGCACGGTTTTTTCGCGCAGATAGGCGATCAGGGCGGTGCCGCGCAGCACAGTCGTAGCGACATTGCCCGAAAGCGCAAGGAAAAACACCAGCAGAAACGCCGTCGACGGGGCCAGCGCGATAAACAGGGCCACGCCCAGCAACAACAGCCAGCCGCGCCAGCCCGCCAGCCCCAAGCCGAGCCGCCGGCAACTGAACCGGTCCGGGCACAAATGCTTGGCCTGATCGAGCATTTGCGGGTAAAAACTGTCGCGGATACAGCGCCTGATATCCTGTTCATGCGCCCGCAGGATAGAGACCCGCCCGGGCCATGTCTTTCGGATCAATGAAGCCTTGCCCGCGCTGCTGGCCGCAATCACCGTGGTGCTGCCGACCTTGCGCCACGGAATCGCCATCAGCGCCAGACAGGTATCGGGGTTGGTTCGGGCCAGCAGGTCCGGATCGGGCGGGGCGACCGATATATCCAGCACCTCGCCGTTTATCTGCGCGGCCAGTGCCCCCTGCACCTCTCGCGGGGTGGAAAACCGGTTGGCAATCAGGATCTCGCCCAGCGGCGCGTCACGGCGACGTTGCAGGGCCAGCGCGGCGGCCAGATCATCCGAGGTCAGCACCCCGTTGCCGACCATGATTTCCCCCAAGCGGGGGGCGGATGGCAGATGGGGGCGGGAAGCACGAGTCATAGCGGTACCGTTTACAGTTGGCACCACTGTCGGGGCAAAGCGTTAACAACACCCTAACAACCCGAAAGAATTGAACAAAATTTTAGCGCGCCGCCATCATCGCAACAAACCGGTCGAACAGATAGGTGCTGTCCTGCGGGCCGGGGCTGGCCTCGGGGTGGTACTGCACCGACCAGACCGGGCGCTCAGTGATGCGGATGCCGCAGTTGGAGCCGTCGAAGAGCGAGCGGTGGGTTTCCACCACGCCTTCGGGCAGGGTCTGGGCATCGACCGCGAAGCCGTGGTTCATCGAGGTGATCTCCACCTTGCCGGTTTCGAGATCCTTCACCGGGTGATTGGCGCCGTGATGGCCGTGGTTCATCTTCACCGTCTTCGCCCCCAGCGCCAGCGCCAGCATCTGGTGGCCG
>JALXER010000321.1 GCA_027069385.1 Paracoccaceae bacterium | reverse complement strand
ACACCGACAAATACACGCCCGACAACGATCTGGCGCATAATATCTGGTTTACCCGCAACCCCGTGCCGCTGGCCGCCGCGCTGGATACCGAACCGGTGCTTCTGGTGCTGCGCGAAACGGCGGTGCAAGGCGCGCCCCTGCCTGTGGCAGTGGGTCTGAACATCCCCAACAACCATTTTGAATACGCGGTAACCTGGTATTTGTTCGCTGCGGTATGGATGGGGATGACACTCTATCTGCTTTGGCGTATCAAGCAGCGAACCGTGTGAACAAGGTAAAGCGATGAAATACATTTCGACCCGTGGGCAAGCGCCCGAACTGACCTTTGAACAAGCCATGCTGACCGGGCTGGCCGTGGATGGCGGCCTTTATGTGCCCGCCACATGGCCGCAGCTCGACAAGGGGCAGATCGCCGCGCTGGCGGGTAAAACCTATGAGGAAACCGCCTTTATCGTGATGAAGCCGTTTATCGGCGACACCTTCCCGGATGATGAATTCCGCGCCATTATCGCGCGCGCCTATGCGGGTTTTGACCATGTGGCACGGGTGCCGCTGGTGCAGATCGGTGCCAACGACTTTTTGCTGGAGTTGCACCACGGCCCGACGCTGGCCTTCAAAGATGTGGCCATGCAGTTGATCGGCCAGATGTTCGAAGCCGCGCTGAAACGGGCCGGAAAACGGGTAACCATCGTGGGCGCGACCTCGGGCGATACCGGCTCGGCAGCAATCGAGGCGTTCAAGGGGCTGGACGCGGTGGACGTGATTATCCTGTACCCGCATGGCCGTGTTTCCGAAGTGCAGCGCCGCCAGATGACCACGCCCGACGAATCCAATGTGCATGCCGTCGCGATGGACGGGGATTTTGACGATTGTCAGGCTCGCCTGAAAGATATGTTCAACGATAGCGATTTCCGCGAGGCGGTAAAGCTGGCCGGGGTGAACTCTATCAACTGGGCGCGGGTGTTGGCGCAGGTGGTATACTATTTCACCAGCGCCGTTGCGCTAGGCGCGCCGCACCGCAAGGTCTCTTTCACCGTGCCGACCGGCAATTTTGGCGATATCTTTGCGGCTTATGTGGCCAAACGCATGGGGCTGCCGATTGACCGGCTGGTGATCGCCACCAACCAGAACGATATTCTGCACCGCACCCTGACCAGTGGCCAGCACACCAAGCAGGGCGTGACCCCCAGTATCAGCCCCTCGATGGATATTCAGGTTTCCTCCAACTTTGAACGGCTGCTGTTTGATCTTTACCACCGCGAGGGCGCGGCGGTGGCGCAACTGATGGCCGAGCTGGGCCAAGGTGGGTTTTCGCTGTCACAAGGCGCGCGTGACGCGCTGGCGTTGGAGTTCGACTCGGGCAAGTGCTCCGAGGCCGAAACCAGCGCCACCATCAAGCGCATGGTCAAACAGACCGGTCAGGTGCTGTGCCCGCATTCGGCGGTGGCGGTCAAGGTTGCGCAAGAACAGCGCGGCAACCCGGCAACGCCGATGATCGCGCTGGCCACCGCCCATGCGGCCAAGTTCCCCGACGCGGTAGAGGCCGCCTGCGGTATCCGCCCCGACCTGCCCGCGCATATGGCCGACCTGTTCGAGCGCCCCGAGCGGGTAACCCGCTGCACCAACGACCTGTCGGCGCTCGAATCGCTGATCCATGAAAAGATCGCCAGATGAGCCTTCAGGTCCATACCCTGCCCAACGGCCTGCGCATTGCCACCGAGCGCATGGAGGGGCTGAAATCGGCCACCATCGGCATTTGGGTCAATGCAGGAACGCGCAACGAGACCCCGGCGCAGAACGGTATAGCGCATTTTCTTGAACATATGGCGTTCAAGGGGACAACCTTGCGCAGCGCGCTGGATATCGCGCAGGTGATCGAAAATGTCGGCGGGTTTATCAACGCCTATACCAGCCGCGAAACCACGGCCTATTACGCGCGGGTGCTTGAACCCGACGTGGCGCTGGCGCTGGATGTGTTTGGCGATATCCTGCTGAACTCTACCTTCGAGGCGCGCGAAATAGAGGTCGAACGCGGGGTGATCCTGTCGGAAATCGGGCAGGCGCTCGATACGCCCGACGATGTGGTGTTTGACTGGTTGCAGGGGGTGGCCTATCCCGATCAGGCCTATGGCCGCACCATTCTTGGCCCTGCCGAACTGGTGCGCGGGTTTGGCCATGATGATCTGGCCGGGTTCGTGGCGCGCCATTACGGGCCCGAGAACCTGATCCTGTCGGCAGCAGGCGCGGTTGATCACGATGCCATCGTCGCGCAGGCCGAAAAGATTTTCGGTGATATGGCCCCGCGCAACGCCACCGCGCTGCCTGCCCCGCAATTTGTCGGGGGCGAGGTGCGCCGCGAAAAGGATCTGGAGCAGGCCCATTTCACGCTGGCATTCGAGGGGCCGGGCTTTCATCAATCCGATGTTTACACCGCGCAAATCTATGCGCTGGCACTGGGGGGCGGCATGTCCTCGCGGCTGTTCCAGGAGGCCCGCGAGAAACGCGGCCTGTGCTATTCGATTTTCGCCAGCGCCTCGCCCAGCCATGACACCGGCATGTTCAGCATCTATGCGGGCACCGGCGTTGACCAGATTGCCGAATTGGCCGCCGTTACCGTGGATGAGCTGCGCCGCGCCGCCGATGACATGACCGAGGCCGAGGTAGAGCGGTCGCGCGTGCAGATGAAGGCGGGGATGCTGATGGGGCTCGAAAGCCCGTCGGCGCGTGCCGAACGCATGGCCCGCGCCCTGAGCATCTGGAACCGCATTCCCGACCTGACCGAGACCGTACAAAAGATCGACGCGGTCGATGTGGCTGCGGTGCGCGACTTTGCCGGCAGCCTGTGCCAGCGCGATAACCCTGCCATGGCGCTCTATGGCCCGATCGGGGAAGCGCCGGCGCTGGCCGATCTGAACGCGGCGCTAAAGGCCTAAGAGATGTTCAGGCGCGGTAAATACAACCTGCAAACCCGGCGTCTGGTTTTGCGCCTGCCGCGCCCGGGCGATTATGTTGCATGGTCCACCCTGCGCCGCTCGGGGGATGCGTTTCTAAGCAAGTGGGAGCCGATCCGCTCTGCCAGCTATGACAGCAAGCGTGCCTTTGCCGACCGGTGCCACTGGGCGCGCCATGCGGCAAGGTCCGGCCGCGGTTTGCCTTATCTGCTGACCGAACGTCACGGCGGGCAGATCATCGGGGCGCTGACGCTGGACAATATCCGCCACGGGCCGTCGATGACCGGCACGGTCGGGTACTGGATCGGGCCGGAATATGCGCGCCAGGGCTATATGTTCGAAGCATTGGAGGCCGTGGTCAACCACGCTTTTTCCCGCCTCGACCTGAGCCGGATAGAGGCCGGTTGCCTGCCCGAGAACGCCCCCTCGCGCGCCCTGCTGGAAAAGGCGGGGTTCAAATATGAAGGCGTGGCGCAATCCTATCTGCAAATCAACGGGCGGTGGCGCGATCATGTGCTCTATGCCAATATCCGTCCGGACCGGCGGGGGGAAAGCGATGCTGTCTGACGCAAACGCAACGCTGTTGGCGCAACTGGAAACCACGCTGGGCGCGGCGACAGTGCGCCGGGTCGAGCCGCGCGACATTGCGGAGCCGCGTGGCTTGTTCCACGGCCGCGCTGCTGCGGTGCTGGTGCCCCGAACCACCGCCGAGGTCTCGGCCATGCTGGCCATTTGCAACACCGCGCGGGTCGGGGTGGTGCCGCTGGGCGGGGGCACCACCCCGACC
>JALXER010000320.1 GCA_027069385.1 Paracoccaceae bacterium | reverse complement strand
TCATAATATGCTCCGTTGATTAAAGGCTGGTCATAAAGGTGATGTAGTCACCCTTTTCCTGCGGGGTGCATTCTCGCCCCAACACAGAGTTGCAGTTGCGGCGGAACCATTTTTCCACCTTGTCGATATCGGTAAACCGTTCGGGGGTAATGGAAACCGCCATCGGTTCGATCGGCTTGCCCACCCGTGTTCGGCCCATCGTGGTCGGGTCGGCGGTGTGGCAGGTCGTGCAGGACGGCGTTTCCGCTTTGCCGGTGGTGTTCTGGCTCAGAAACAGCGTGCGGCCCGCGTCGGCGGAGAAGCTGCTGACACCGGCTTGCTGGGCATAGCCCTGCAAAATGGCGTCGCGCAACGGGTTGGCCAGCGCATAGCCGGTAACGGCGATGGTGGTCAGCGCCAACGTTGCGGCAATCAGACGTTTGGGGGGGGTCATTGGGGGGTCTCCTTTGGGATAGAAATATTGGCCGGATAGAACAGTCCGGTCTCTGCATCCTGATGGCAGGCGGCGCAGTTGCCGTTGTCATAAATGGGCGGAGCGCGGAATTGTTCCGCGGGAATCGCTGCGTGTCTGGCCTTCCAGAACGGTGTTTCGGTCAGGGTAAAAGGCGCATAGGCAGCGGAGTTGGCCAGCACATGCGCGGGCTTGGTATCCACGGTTTCGGCACTATGGGACACCAGCCAGTCGGCGATTTGCGCGGTGGTGTCCGGGTCAAGGCTGGCATCCTCGCCAAAGTGGTCGTCCAACCCCTCCATCAGCAAGGCCCACCCCTGCGCCCGCATCAGGCTGGGGTGATAGGCATTGTGGCAGGCGGCGCATTCATCGGCATAGGTCGGGTCAAGTGGCACCACCGGCATACGGGGCACCGGCATTGCCATCAGCCAGACCACGCCAACCACGCTTAGCGCGCCAAACAGGCCAAAGCTGGCCAGCATCAACAGCGGGTGCGCACGGGCGGGTGCGGGGTGATGGTCACCTTTGCGGGTATCCTTTTTGCCGGTCACCATGGCCTTTGGCAGGTTCTCTTTGGTGCGCATCCCCTCGAACAGGGCACCGGCCACATGCAGGGCAACCAGAACCAGCAGCAGGATATAGAACAACTTGTGCCCCCGCCGCAGGATCGAGCCAAAATCATACCCGACCAGTGCGGCCATCGGGCCGGTCTTGAACACGCCGCCTAGCGCCAGTGTTCCGGTCAGCCCCAGCGCGATAATCAGCGCGATCAGCGCCACAATCATATAGCCGCCCAGCGGGTTATGGCCGATATGCCGCCCCGCCTTACCGGCGCGCAGCTCTTTCAGGTGGGTGATCGTGGCTTGTGGCGAGGTCAAAAACCCGCTGAACCGCGCATAGGTGCCGCCCAGCATCCCCCAGAACACCCGCGAAAGCACCAGCACCAGCGCGCTTACCCCCGCAACGATATGCAAGGTTATCCATGTCGGCCCCAGCACCGCGCCGGTGATGACCGCGCCGCTAACCCCGAGCAGCAAGGCCCAGTGAAAAAGCCGGACAAACAGGTCCCAGACCGGTTGTTGTGATTCTGATGATGTTGGTGTCATTGCAAACTGCTCTTTGGTTCAGCAATGATATGCGCCTGTTTTAAACGATGCGCAATTTGCTTATTGGCCTAATTCGCAAGCCAATAAACGATATAAACCAAAGTTATATGCCGGATTTACCCAAACATTCCCAATGGTTGCGGGGCGAAGTCCGGAAAGATCTCGGACAGATTGTCAGCGCCCATATGCGCCTGCATCACCTCGGCCAGCACATGGCGGTAATCGGTAGTGATGGCCAGATCGGTACCGTCATCCAGCGCATCATTGGCCAGACCCGGCCAATCGCCATACATCTTGCCACCGCGTACGCCACCGCCCAGCACCATCATCGCATTGCCGAACCCGTGATCCGTCCCCCCCGAGGTGTTGGAGCGCAGCCGCCGGCCGAATTCGCTCATCACCACGACGGTTACGCGGTCTTGCTCGGGGCCCAGATCACGCCAGAACGCCATAAGCGCGCTCGACAGTGCGTCCACATTGGTGCCAAAATCGTATTCCTGCGCATCATGGGTGTCCCAGCCGCCAAAATCGATGGTTGCCGCGCGCAGCCCCAGATCGAACTTGATCGCCGAGGCCACGGTTTGCAGCCCTTCGGACAGATAGTTGCCCGGATATTCAACGGTCGATTTATGCTCCAACAGGTTGCCATCCGCATCAAACAACCGGGTTTCAAGGGTTTTTGACAGCTGGATCAGGCGCAGCAAGGGCGGGCCGATCAGCGGGTGACCGCCAAAGGTCTGCCCGAGGCGCAGCCGCAAGGCAGGCGCAACATCGCTGCCATTGGCCATGATCAGTTCTTCGAGCGTGCTGGCAACGGCGGTATCGGGCGCGCCGATCAGGCTGTCGGGCGCACCATCGCCCACCGCCAGCAACGGCAGAACCTCGTTCAGCGATTGCGAATTGGCCCAACGCGCCAGCCAGCCGCCGGCAGCACCGCTGGCCGCGGCGCGCTCCATCCGCGATTCGGCATCGAAATGGCTGCGAGTGCCATCGGTCAGCCCCGAGGCATGGATCACCGCCAGTTCACCGGCGTTATACAGTTCGGACAGGCCCTGCGCCTGCGAATGAAACCTGAAATCCACGTCGGCGGCCATATCATTCATGGCAAAACCGACATCGTCGCCGGTGCGCATGACGCGCAAACTCTCGGGGCGGGCGGCGATAAAATCGGGATCTGCGGTCGGGCTGATCAGGTTCAGGCCATCGGCCCCGCCACGCAGGAAAACCACAACGGTTATCGGATCTTTGGACATTGCGCGCCCTCCTATCGAAACATGAATTCAGGTGAAAGGGCCGCCATGCCAATCGCGGCGCTGCTGGCCCATGGCAGATACCATTCGTCATCGAACGGCAGGGTTTCGTCGAACCCTGCATCGTTGGCGCTTAGAAATATCTCGACCGTTTCGGGTGGCGCGCCCAGCCGGTCCACCCAGTATTTGGCCATTTCCCCCCATGTTTTGACCCCGGGCGGCACCGGATTGAAATCAACGCCTTCGAACATATCGTTATGCGCATTCAAGGCCAGATCAACCATGCCGTTCAGGGCGCGGGTATTGGCCCAGTCGGCGGATTTATCCGAATGGCCGGTGGGCGGGGCCACATTGTGCTGTTTCCAGCCGCTGCGCATCAACACCCAGTAAAAATCCGATTGCGGGGCGTTGACCTCGGCACCGGTGGCGCGGAACATGGCAATGACATATTCCAACGGGCGGCGCAGTTTTTGTGCGGGCGTTTCGGCAAATTCGGGGTGGAGCACCACGGCCCGCACCACCTGCGCGATCTGGTCGGGCGAGTTTCGATGCTGGTAAAACACATCCGCTATTGCCGCCAGATAGTCGTCAGACGGCGTTTCGATGCCCAACCGCCGCAAAATTTTGCGGCTGACAAAACGGGCGGTATTGGGATGGTTGGCCAGAATATCGAGCACCTGCTCGCCATCCTCCATCGGGCCACGGTTCGAATCAAATTCAACCCCCAGCACCCGTTTCTGGTATGGGTCGTGCCAGCTTTCGGCAAAATAGAACTTGCCGGTCAGCGGCGATTCGGTGCCGTCCTCTATCCAGCGGCCATCACCGATGGTCCAGCCGGTAAAGGCGCGCGCCACCTCGTATACATCCTGATCGATATAGCCAAGCGCCACCCCGTCATCGCCCTTGGGCACCTCGTGCCAGTTGTTGTAAAGGTCGTTATAGTAATGCTCGGCCCCGAGGGTGTGCAGCTCCATCAGCTCGCGGGCATAGTTTTCATTGGCCGGGCTGGCCTGTGAATCGGCGTTGTTCAGATAGTTGAGCATCGCGGGAGATTTTGCCACCTCGCCCAGCAATTCGCGGAAATTGCCCAGCGCGTTGCGGCGCATCACCTGATCATACAGGGCGAAAAACACTGTGGTGCCTTCGTCCTTGTTGGCATTAACGCTGAAATGCTCGTGCCAGAACTGGGTCATCAGCTCGCGCAGCTGCGCATCCGCATGGGTGGCCCGCAGGAATGACGCGGCGATTACCTCTTCTGCGGGGCGTTCGCGTTCGGCATAGGAAACCGGTTTTTCGTAATCCAGCAGGTCGAGCATATCGGCCGTGTCGGCGTTCAGATACTGGTAGGGCCGCATTTCATCGACCGCATCCCATGCCAGACCTTCGTCGGTCTCGTCGGCCTCGTATTCAATGTGCAACGTGGCACGCGCCAGCCGGGCATCCAGCGACGGGTCGCTAAGGGGTTTCTTCAACTCGGCCTCCAGCCAGTCGACCAGACCAAGGCGGGCAAATTCCTTTCGGTTATGCGGGCTGGCCCCGAAGGTCAGCCGATTAAGATAAAACGTATCTTCGGATACCGGCACCGCCGACGCCCGCCCCGAAGCCAGTCCGGCCAAAGCCAACCCTATCATTCCTTTATGGAAATCCCTGCGCGAAATCATATCGCCACCTCACCAATTGTATTCAGCGGCAGCGTATTCCGATTTCGGTTTCGATCAAGTCCGGCCGGTTTTCGTCGGCATCATGTTGCCGATTGATCACCTTATCGAAGCTGCTCGACGATGGCGCGAAACGCCGCAAGGTTCTGGGCAAAGGCCCCGTCTTCACGAAACAGCCGGTCGGCGGAATTAACCGCAATCACCACGTTTTCAGGCGTGTTGACATAGATATACTGCCCGTAAATCCCGCGCGCGAAATACTCGCCCGGCGTCGCATCGGCGGGCAGCCACCATTGCAGCCCGTATCCGGTTTCGCCCGGCTCTATCCCCGGCGCGCTGGACACGGTCGATTGCGCCACCCAGTTGGCGGGCACCACCTGCCGGCCCTGCCACTGGCCTGCTTGGGCAAACATCTGGCCAAAGCGCGCATAGTCGCGGGTGCGCAGGTTCAGCCCGCCCAGCACAAACGCCACGCCATACCCGTCGGTCAGGTAATAGGGGTCGGCCTCCAAGCCCAGCGGGGCCAGCACCTTTTCGACCAGCAGTTCGGGAATGGCACGCCCCGTTGCACCGCGCACTACCATGCCGATCACATGCGTATCAATAGAGACATATTGCCAGTCTGTGCCCGGCGCATAGTCGCGGCCCGTCAGACCCGCAGCAAAATCGTCCATCGAGCCGCCCAGCGCCAGCACCCGGCCCATCTTGTTGATATCCGAGTTGAAATCGAGGTAATCCTCGTCAAAGGTCACACCGCTGGCCATGTTCAGCACGTTGCGGATACTGGCCCCGTCATAGGCGCTGCCTTTCAGTGCGGGGGCGTATTTGGTAACCGGATCATCGATCGAATCGATTACCCCCTCGTCCAGCAAAATGCCGAACAGGGCCGACAGAAAGCTTTTGGCCACCGACCACGAAATGCGCCGGTCATCTGCCGTGGTGCCCTTGAAATAATCCTCGTACACCAGATCGCCGTCTTTAAGCACCACCAGACCGGTCAGGCTGCGATCGCTGATCCAGTCATCCAGACCGCTCAGCGCCACCGGTGCGGGCGGCAGCGGGGACACGTCATGTTCGGGCAGCGTCAGCGGCGTGTTGAAGAACATATCGTCCATATGGCTGAAGTTGCGCACGAGGTTTTCCTCGGTAAACAAAGCGTTCACCGCCAGCAGCCGCGTGATGGCCTCGCGTTTCCAGAATGCCAGCCCTGCCGCAACAACCACCAGCACCAGCAAGGCCATTCCGCCGCGTTTTACCCACTTTTTCATACTCATCTCTCCACCCTGTTCCGGCCCCAGCATGGGCAATCGCACCGATCGGGTCAAGCATTGCGCGACGTCAGCCCGGCAAAGCACGGAAGTTTTATCCATTTGGTGCATTTTCCGATTTACTTAACCGCCCCGTGCGATAGCCTGTCAAAAACCCCTGATGTGGAGCACAAAATGACCGGAACTATCGACGCCAGACTGGCCGAACTGAAAATCACCCTTCCCGATGCCCCCGCACCGGCGGCCAATTATGTGCCGTTTGTGCAATCGGGCAATCTTGTGTTTGTCTCGGGGCAGATATCGCGCGATGAATCGGGGTTCATCACCGGCAAGCTGGGCAAAGACGTGGATACCGAGGCCGGTGCCGCTGCGGCGCGCACCTGCGGGCTGGCACTGATCGCGCAGCTTCGCGCGGCGTGTGACGGTGATCTTGACCGGCTGGTGCGGGTGGTAAAACTGGGCGGGTTTGTGAACTGCACTCCGCGATTTGTCGAACAGCCGCAGGTGGTCAACGGTGCCTCGGACCTGATGGTAGAGGTATTCGGCCCTGAAAAAGGCGCCCATGCCCGCGCTGCCGTGGGTGTGCCCGCGCTGCCACTGGGCGTTGCGGTGGAAATCGAGGGGATATTCGAGATTGCCTGAACTGCACCCCGCCTTTCTGATCCCGCCGATCTCGCATCGGGGCTATCACAATGATGACGCACCCGAAAACTCGCGCGCGGCGTTTGACCGGTCGATTCACATGGGCTATGGCATCGAACTGGACCTGCAACTCTCCAGCGACGGAGAGGCGATGGTGTTTCACGATTATGCGCTGGACCGTCTGACCGGCACCAAAGGGCCGCTGCGCCAGCACACGGCAGCCCAGTTGCAGGCCCTGACCCTGTCCAATGGCGAATCCATCCCGACCCTGTTGGAAGTTCTGAAACAGGTCTCCGGTCAGGTGGCGCTGCTGGTGGAACTGAAGGATCAGGATGGCGCGCTTGGCCCCGATGTGGGCGAGCTGGAAAAACGCACCGCCGAATTGCTGAACGCCTATGCCGGACCGGTGGCGGTGATGTCGTATAACCCGCATATGGTCTATAACATGGCCAGATATGCCCCCGAGGTGCCGCGCGGGCTGACCACCAGCCCGTTTCTGCCGGAATTCTGGCAACTGGTCCCCGAGGCCCGGCGGCGCGAACTGGCCGAGATCCCCGATTACGATGCGGCCGGTTGCTCGTTCATCTCGCATCACCACAAAGAACTGGACAGTGCGCCGGTTTGGCGCATTCGCAATACCGGTGATCCGGTGTTTTGCTGGACGGTGCGTTCCGAAGCCGAAGAAGACGCCGCCCGCCGCCTTGCCGACAACATCACCTTCGAGGGGTATCAGGCCTGAGCAACGCGATGGTTGAAATCTCGGCCCTGCCTTCGTTAGCCGAAATACCGGCAGCACAATGGGATGCCTGCGCCTGCCCGCCATCCGGCCCACCGCCCGACCCGTTTACCACGCACCGGTTTTTGCTGGCGCTTGAAACCAGCGGTTCGGTGGGCGAGGGCACCGGCTGGCAACCCCAGCATCTGGTTGCGCGCGTGGATGGCGCGGTTGCGGGGGTCATGCCGCTTTATCTGAAAACCAACTCGCAGGGTGAATACATCTTTGATTTCGCCTGGGCCGATGCCTATCAGCGGGCCGGAGGCAGCTATTACCCCAAGCTGCAATCGGCGGTGCCCTTTACGCCCGCCACCGGCGCGCGCCTGCTTTCTCCGATCGCCGAAATACGCAAGGCGCTGCTGAATGCCGCCGTGCAGATCACCCGCCAGAACCGGCTTTCCTCGGTCCATCTGACCTTTTGCACCGCCGATGAATACGCGCTCGGCGGCGAAATGGGGCTGCTGCAACGCAAGACCTCGCAATATCACTGGCTCAATCAGGGCTATGGTGATTTCGACGCGTTTCTGGCGGCGCTTTCGTCGCGCAAACGCAAGAACATCCGCAAAGAGCGCCGCATCGCCAACGATTTTGGTGGCGATATCGAGGCGCTGACCGGCGATGCGATCCGCCCCGAACACTGGGATGCCTTTTGGCAATTCTATCAGGATACCGGCGCGCGCAAATGGGGCGCACCCTATCTGACGCGCCAATTCTTTGATGCGGCGCAAGAAACCCTGCGCGATGATATTTTGCTGGTGATGGCGCGCCGCGACGGGCAATACATCGCCGGAGCGCTGAATTTTATCGGGGCCGATACCCTGTTCGGGCGCTATTGGGGGGCGACCGAGCACCACCCCTGCCTGCATTTCGAGCTGTGCTATTACCGCGCCATAGAGGCCGCAATCGAGCGCGGCCTGACCAAGGTAGAGGCAGGCGCGCAAGGCGAACACAAGCTGGCACGCGGATACATGCCCGCGCCGGTCTATTCGCTGCACTGGATTGCCGATTCGGGGTTCTCTGACGCCATCCGGCGCTATCTGCAAGACGAGACCGAAGCGGTGGATGATGACATCGAAACCACCGCCGCAATTGGGCCTTTTCGCCGCGATACCTGATTCCCCCTTGAATCTATCCGGTTTTTTTGGCCAAATCCGCTGGCAACAAAAAAACAGGGAAAACCATGAAACCTTATCTGAAAACCACCCCGAATGCCGACGGCTTTTTTGGCGACTATGGCGGCGCGATGCTGCCGCCGCCGCTGGTACCGCATTTCGCCGAGATCGTAGAAGCCTATGCCAAGATCTCCAAATCGGCCGACTACATCAACGAACTGCGCTATATCCGCAAACATTTTCAGGGCCGGCCCACACCGATTTCTTACCTGAAAAACCTGTCCGAACGGGCAGGCGGCGCGCAGATTTATGCCAAACGCGAGGACCTGAACCACACCGGCGCGCACAAGCTGAACCACTGCATGGCCGAGGGCTTGCTGGCAAAATACATGGGCAAAACCAAACTGATCGCCGAAACCGGCGCGGGCCAGCATGGCGTGGCTTTGGCCACGGCTGCGGCGTATTTCGGTATGGAATGCGAGATTCACATGGGCGAGGTCGATATGGCCAAAGAAGCCCCCAACGTGACCCGCATGAAATTGCTGGGCGCCACGGTGGTGCCGGTAACCGAGGGTGCCAAAACTCTGAAAGAGGCCGTCGACAGCGCCTTTGGGGCCTATGTCGCGCAGGCCGATACAGCGCTGTTCGGCATTGGCTCTGTCGTGGGGCCGCACCCGTTTCCGATGATGGTGCGCGATTTCCAGAAAATCGTCGGCATCGAAGCGCGCGAGCAATTTCTAGACATGACCGGTGAATTGCCCGATATCGTCGCTGCCTGCGTGGGCGGCGGGTCAAACGCGATGGGGATCTTCTCGGGGTTTTTCGAGGATGAGGACGTTGAACTGGTGGGCGTAGAACCGCTGGGCACCTCGTCGAAACTGGGCGACCACGCGGCAACCCTGACCTATGGGCAGGACGGCGCGATTCACGGGTTCAACACCAAGGTGCTGCTGGATGATGCGGGCGAACCTGCGCCGGTCAACACGCTGGCATCGGGTCTGGATTACCCCGGCGTTGGCCCCGAACACGCGCATTTGCAGAAAATCGGCAAGGTGCAATACACCACTGCCGACGACAAAGAAGCGCTGGAGGCATTTTATGGCCTGTCGCGCCACGAAGGCATCATTCCGGCGCTCGAATCCGCCCACGCACTGGCCTATGCCATGCGCGAAGCCAAAAACCACCCGGGCAAGTCGATTCTGATCAACCTGTCGGGCCGTGGCGATAAAGACCTTGATTATGTTACGGAAACCTACGGGTTCGGCGAATAGTCAAACCTGTACGGGGGCAGGATTACATACCCTGCCCCCTTATGATTGCCGGTGACCGGAATCAACTACCATGAAAGACGCCCATGCCCCTGATTGAGCTTTCCGGCCCCGAGGCCGTTGCACAACGTAAAAACAACCCGTTTGCTACTTGGGGAAATCGCGGACAGAAGAACCGGATTGAACCGGTGACCAAACCCGGGTTTGATGTGCCATTCAAGATGAAGCCGGGCGAAAAGATATTCACCGTCGGGTCATGTTTTGCCCGTCATGTGGAAAGGGTGTTGATAGAGCGCGGTTTTGACATTCCGATGCGCGCCCTTTTTGACCGGCCGGAGTTTGCGGGCATTGACACTGGCGTGGTTAACAATTTTGGCACGCCCTCCATATACAACGAATTTGCCTGGGCGCTGGGCGAGCAGGATTTCGTCGCCGAGGACCACTTTGTCGAGGTACAGAACAGCAAGTTTGTGGATATGCATGTGATCAATTCGGTTCGCCCCGCCGATTACCAAACGGTTGTAAACCGTCGCGCCGCCATCACCGGGGCCTATCGCAGTTTTATGGAATGTCAGGTTGTGGTGATTACCCTTGGTCTGGTCGAGGTATGGTATGATTCTACCACCGGCTATTACCTGAACGCCGCGCCACGCCCGACGATGCTGCGCAACGAACCCGATCGTTTCAAACTGCATGTGCTGTCTTTCGACGAGGTCTATGCCTATCTGGAAAAAACCGTTGATCTGATCCAGAAACACGGCAAGCAGGGCGTGCAGATCATTATCACCATTTCGCCGGTTCCGCTGGCTGCTACGCATCGCGCCGACGATGTGATCGTGGCCAATTCCTATTCGAAATCCGTGTTGCGCACCGCCGCAGATACCATCATCGCCAAACGCGACCGCATCACCTATTACCCCAGCTTTGAATCGGTCAGTATCAGTGACCGCAGCCTGACCTGGAAAGACGATTTTACCCATGTCACCGACGAAATCGTGGCGGTCAATATCAACCGGATGGTTGATGCCTATGTGGAAACCAAGTGGACTCTGGCAGATCACCAGTCCGCCATTGAACAGGGCGGAGCGTTGATGGCGGTAGAGCGCGCAGCGCAGGTTCGTCAGGAATCGCGGGCCGATGCAGAGACGTTTTTTGCGACCTTTGCCGACATTTCAAAAACCTCTTTCGATTTCGCCATGGAACACGCGCAGTTTCTGATCGGCATCCGGGATTTTGCCGGCACGCTGGAAATCATCGCGAACGCCCCCGAAAACCGGACCGCACCGATGCAATTGCTGAAAGCACAAGCGTTGATACGGCTCAAGGATGGGCAGGCCGCCTATGATGTTCTGGCAAGTCAGGTTGAAAACGGCAACCGTTTGTCGGCGCTCTGGAACAATTACCTTGAGGCAGCAAAGCTGACGGACGACCCGGACAAAGTGTTGACCGTGCTGAGCCAGTGGACCGAAAAGGTACCCAAACGGGCGGGGCGGGCAAACGGGCTGGTGGGCCGCTGGTTTTTTGAAAAAGGCGAACGCGAACGCGCGCTATCATATTATGATATGGCCCTGACACTTGACCCCGAAGATGCACTGATCCGGATTTACCGCACCGAAGCATTGCTGGCGATGCTCGACTTTGACGCCGCGCAGCAGGAATTCGAGCGGATCAACCCGCGCTTGCCCAATGAGGCAATTCTGTTAGAGCGGCTCAAGAACCGGATGGTTACGCGCTAAGCGCCTAGTTTTTGCTTGCCTCTGGCAATACTGCGACAACTTGCCTATATCACAGATCATAACGGAGGATGTTCATGAGCGAGAACACAGACTTCCCCGGTTGGCATGGCACGACAATTGTCGGGGTGCGCAAAGGGGGCAAGGTGGTGATTGCCGGTGACGGGCAGGTTAGCCTTGGCAACACGGTCATCAAAGGGTCGGCCCGCAAGGTCCGGCGGATTTCACCCGGCGGGCATGATGTGATTTGCGGCTTTGCCGGATCCACCGCCGACGCGTTTACCCTGTTGGAGCGGCTGGAGGCCAAGCTGGAGGCCGCGCCCGGGCAACTGGCGCGGGCAAGCGTGGAACTGGCCAAGGATTGGCGCACCGACAAGTACCTGAAAAACCTCGAAGCCATGCTGATCGTCACCGATGGCCGCGACCTGTTTATCATCACCGGTGCGGGCGATGTGCTGGAACCGGAAAACGATATTGCCGCCGTCGGATCAGGGGGCAATTTCGCCCTTGCCGCCGCGCGCGCCATGATGGACAGCGACAAAGACGCCGAGCAAATCGCCCGCAAGGCCATCACCATTGCCTCGGAAATCTGTGTATTTACCAACGGAAATATGATTGTGGAGAGCCTGAATGGCTGATTTTGAAATGGACGATATTCGCGCCGCCGTGGCTGCGAATGTCATTACCGAAGAACAGGCTACGCGCCTGAAGGTATTTGCCGAAAAGCGTCTTGGTTACCGCGAACACATGCCTCAGGATGACGAGCCTTTCGAGCTGTAGATCCTGGGTGTAGTCCTGGGGGTGGGTGGCGTCACGCCCGAAGGCGCCGTCGAACCCCGGTGCGATGTCGATCTTTCCGCGGCGCATGCGCTCGATGGCGGTGGCCAGTAGCGGAATACCGGCCTTTTCGATTTCTTCGGTGTCGATGCGGTGCAGGATGTCGAACTCGCTGCCCAGCTTCGAAA
>JALXER010000319.1 GCA_027069385.1 Paracoccaceae bacterium | reverse complement strand
CCTCGGGGGGTTGGGGCTATCGGGTCGGGGGTATGATTGCGCTCGGGATGGTGCGCAATGATCTGGGCCAGCCCGGCACCGCGCTGGAGGTAGAGATTTACGGCAAACGCTATCGCGCTACGGTGCAGCCCGATGCGCCGCTATGGGATGCGAAAAACGAAAGGATCCGCGCATGACCCTGCCAAAACACGCGCGTGTGCTGATCATCGGCGGCGGCGTTTCCGGTGCCAGTGTCGCCTATCATCTGGCCAAACTGGGGTGGAAAGACGTGGTGTTGCTGGAGCGCAAAAAGCTGACCAGCGGCACCACATGGCACGCGGCGGGGCTGATCGGGCAATTGCGCGCCACCGCCAACATGACCCGTCTGGCCAAGTATTCGGCCGACCTTTATCAACGGCTGGAGGCCGAAACCGGTGTGGCGACCGGGATCCGGCAGAACGGCTCTATCACCGTGGCGCTAAGCGATGCGCGGGCTGAAGAGATTACCCGTCAGGCCTCTATGGCGCGGGCATTCGGTGTGGAGGTAGAGGAAATAAGCCCCGCCGAGGTGGCGCGGCGCTATGCGCATCTGAACGTGGCCGATGTCAGGGCGGCGGTCTATATCCCGTCGGACGGGCAGGGTGATCCGGCCAATATCGCGCTGGCCATGGCCAAGGGCGCGCGCCAGATGGGGGCGCAGGTGGTCGAGGGGGCCAAGGTGCTGGACATTCGCGCCAGATCGGGGCGCGTGGCGGCGGTTCTGGCCGAACAGAACGGCGAAACGGTGGAAATTGCCTGCGATCATGTGGTGAATTGCGCCGGCATGTGGGGCCGCGAGGTCGGGGCCATGGCGGGGGTCACGGTGCCGCTGCATGCGTGCGAGCATTTCTATATCGTGACCGAAGCCATTAACGGGCTTGGCAAGCTGCCGGTGCTGCGGGTGCCCGATGAATGCGCCTATTACAAGGAAGACGCGGGCAAGATATTGCTCGGCGCGTTTGAGCCGGTGGCCAAGCCGTGGGGCATGGACGGCATTCCGGATGATTTCGAGTTCGACCAACTGCCCGAGGATTTCGACCATTTCGAACCGATCCTGCAAAAGGCCATCAACCGCATGCCGCTGCTGGCCGATGCGGGGATTCATACGTTCTTTAACGGGCCCGAAAGCTTTACCCCCGATGACCGGTACTACCTTGGCGAAGCGCCCGAGCTGGGCAATTTCTGGGTCTGTGCGGGGTTCAACTCGGTCGGAATCCAGTCGGCAGGCGGGGCGGGCATGGCGCTGGCGCAATGGATACAGGACGGCCAGCCGCCGTTCGATCTGTGGGACGTGGATATTCGCCGCGCCCAGCCGTTCCAGCGTAACCGGCGCTATCTGCGCGAACGGGTAAGCGAAAGCCTCGGCCTGCTATACGCCGACCACTTTCCCTATCGACAGGTGGAATCCGCACGCGGGGTGCGCCGGTCTGTGGTCCACGAAACGTTGATCAAGCGCGGGGCAGTGTTCGGAGAAATGGCCGGTTGGGAACGGGCCAACTGGTTTGCCAACCCGGGGCAAGAGCGGCGCTATCGCTATAGCTGGAAGCGGCAGAACTGGTTTGACAACCAGCGCGCCGAACATATGGCGGTGCGCCAGTCCGTGGGCGTGTTCGACATGACCAGCTTTGGCAAGATCAGGGTCGAGGGGCGCGACGCGCTGGCGTTCTTGCAGCACCTGTGCGCGGGACAGATGGATGTGCCGGCTGGGCGGATCACCTATACGCAGATGCTGAACAAACGGGGCGGGATCGAGTGCGACCTGACCGTGACCCGCCTATCGGAAACCGCGTTTCTGCTGGTGGTGCCCGGGGCGACCCTGCAACGCGATCTGGCATGGCTGCGCCGCCATCTGGATGACTCATTCGTGGTGATCACCGACGTGACCGCTGCCGAAGCGGTGTTTGCGGTCATGGGGCCGGACAGCCGCGCGCTGCTGCAACGCATCAGCCCCGAGGATTTTTCCAACCAGACCCACCCGTTCGGCATCGCCCGCGAGATAGAGATCGGCCTCGGGCTGGCGCGTGCGCATCGGGTAACCTATGTCGGAGAGCTGGGCTGGGAGATTTACGCCCCAAGCGATCAGGCCGCGCATATTTTCGACCAGATCCTGGATGCGGGCGCGGTGCCGTGCGGGATGCATGCGCTCGACAGCTGCCGGATCGAAAAGGCCTATCGCCATTTTGGCCACGACATTACCGACGAAGACCATGTGCTGGAGGCGGGCCTCGGCTTTGCCGTCAAGACCGACACCGGGTTTATCGGGCGCGACGCGGTGCTGGCCAAGCGCGAATCCGGTCTGGAACGCCGTCTGGTGCAATTCGCGCTGAACGACCCCGAACCGCTGCTTTATCATAACGAACCGATCTTGCGGGACGGGCGGATCGTTGGGCATCTGACCTCGGGCAATTATGGCCACGCGCTGGGCGCGGCAATCGGGCTGGGCTATGTGCCATGCAAGGGGCAAAGCGCGGGCGATGTTCTGGGGTCCGGTTATCAGATAGAGGTCGCAGGCGCGCGGTTTGATGCAACCGCCAGTCAGAAACCCATGTACGATCCGGCCTCGACAAGGGTAAAACAATGAGCAAACCACGCCGTTCCGGGGGTCGCGCCGCCCGCAAGGCGCTGCGCAAGGCTCCGCTGCAAGAGGCCGTCAAACCCGTGCGGGCGGGCATGGAAGGCGGCCGGTACAAGCCGCTTTCGCAAGGGGATATCGCCCGGATCCACCTTGCCGCGCTGGAGATTCTGGAAACCATCGGCATCAAGGATGCCACCCCCGCCTGCATTGCCGCCTGCACCGCCAAAGGGGCGATTTATCGCGATGAACGGCTGTTCTTTCCGCCCGATCTTGTCAGCGAAACCCTGCGCATCGCCAACCGCGATGTGGTGCTGTGCGGGCGCGATCCGGCCTTTGATATCCATCCGCAAAGCAAGGGGGTGCATTTTGGCACTGCCGGCGCGGCGGTCAATATCGTGGATGTGCAAACCAACGCCTATCGTCACAGCCTGTTGCAAGACCTGTTCGATGCGGCACGGATTGTCGAGCACATGGACCATATCCACTTTTTCCAGCGCCCGCTGGTACCGCGCGACATGCAAAACAGCCTCGATCTGGATATCAACACCCTTTACGCCTGCCTTGCGGGGACGCGCAAACATGTTGGCACCAGCATCACGGTCGAGGAAAACTGCGCGCCGTTTATCGATATGGTCTATACGGTTGCGGGCGGCGAGGCGGCGTTTCGGGCGCGCCCGTTCGTGTCGATCTCGGCAACCTTTGTGGTGCCGCCGCTGCGCTTTGCCCGCGAGGCGCTGGACGTGATCGAACAGGGTGTCAGGGCCGGTATTCCGGTACTGCTGTTATCGGCCGGACAGGCGGGGGCGACCTCGCCCGCGGCGCTGGCCGGTTCGGTGGTGCAGGCAATTGCCGAGGTGCTGGCCGGTCTGGTCTATGTCAACGCGCTGCAACCGGGTGCCCCTGCGATATTCGGCCCGTGGCCGTTTGTCTCGGACCTGCGCACCGGCGCGATGTCGGGCGGTTCGGGCGAGCAGGCGTTGCTAAGCGCCGCCGTGACGCAAATGACCAACCATTATGACCTGCCTTGCGGGGTGGCGGCGGGGATGACCGATGCCAAAATGCCCGACATCCAGTCGGGCTATGAAAAGGGGATTACCAACGTGATGGCGGCGCTGGCCGGAGGTAATATGATTTACGAAGCCGCCGGAATGCATGGCTCGCTGTTGGGATTTTGCCCCGAAAGCCTGATCATCGACAACGAC
>JALXER010000318.1 GCA_027069385.1 Paracoccaceae bacterium | reverse complement strand
ATCCACATCGCGCATAAACGCCTTTTCGATCCCCGGGCGCAGCACCTTGACCGCCACCACCTGACCGGTTTCGCGGATCACCGCCCGATGCACCTGCGCCAGCGACGCGGCGGCCACCGGTTCGGAGAACTCGGAAAACACCTCGTCTACCTTCAGGCCAAGTTCGTGTTCCACCTCGGCAATGGCTTCGGATTTGGGAAAGGCGGGCAGGCTGTCTTGCAGGACTTTCAATTCCGAGGCCAGTTCCTCGCCCACCACATCGGGGCGGGTGCTCATCAACTGGCCAAACTTGATATAGGCAGGGCCAAGCGCGGTCAGCGAGCGCAAAATCGGCGGCTGGTTCGGGTCACCCTTCAGGCCCAGCCATTTGAACGGCCAGCCCAGCACCCGCGCGGCAATGCGCAGGGCCGGTGGCGCATCCAGCGCATCCAGCGCAAGGCGCATCGCACCGGAACGTTCAAAGGTCGCGCCGGTACGGATCAGCCGCCAGATATTGTGCGGGCCGCGCATGCTATATCTTCCAGCCCGAATGCAGCGCCGCGATGCCCATGGACAGGTTGCGGTATTTCACCAATTCAAACCCGCCATCGACGATCATCTGCTTGAATTCCTCTTGTTTGGGGAATTTGCGGATCGATTCGACCAGATACTGATAGCTGTCGCGGTCATTGGCGATGATCTGGCCCATGGGCGGAATCACGTTGAAACTATAGCGGTCATAGGCCCATTGCATCGCCGGATTGGGGATGGTCGAAAACTCCAGCACCATAAAGCGGCCGCCGGGTTTAAGCACGCGGTACGCCTCGGCAATCGCGTCGGCAATGCGGGTTACGTTGCGAATGCCAAAACTGATCGTATACACATCAAAGGTGTTATCGGGGAAGGGCAGCGCCATGGCGTCACCGACCACCCAGTTGATCCGGTCGCCCATCGCCTCGGCCTCGGGGCGTTTGCGGCCCTCGACCAGCATTGATTCGGTCATGTCCAGCACGGTTGCCTCGGCCTGCCCGTCGGCACGTTCGTTGAACCGGAACGCAATGTCACCGGTCCCGCCCGCCACATCCAGCAGCTTTTGGCCGGCGCGCGGTGCAAGCCAGTCCATCATGGCGGATTTCCAGATCCGATGAATGCCCATGCTCATCACGTCATTCATAATGTCGTATTTGCTGGCAACCGACGAAAACACGCCATGGACCATACCGGCCTTGGCGTCTTCGTCCACTTCGGTAAATCCGAAATGCGTTTTGCGGGTGTTGGTCATGTTCTTGCCCATCCTGATGCTGCCCATTACCTAGCCCGTTGCGGCGCAGGGTTCAATGGCATAGAAGCGAGGCAAACTGGCGAAGGAACGAACATGACCAATTTTCTGCACAAAGGTGACCTGCCCGACGATCTGGACCTTGGGCCGGTCGTGGCGATCGACTCGGAAACCATGGGCCTGCATCCGCACCGCGACCGGCTGTGCCTTGTGCAGCTTAGCAGCGGCGACGGCAATGCGCATATGGTGCAGATCGCCAAGGACCAGACCGAGGCCCCCAATCTGGTTGCCATGCTGACCAACCCCGATGTGCTAAAGCTGTTCCATTTCGGCCGTTTCGACATTGCGGTGCTGTTGCACCGGTTCGGCGCGGTGACGGCACCGGTTTACTGCACCAAGATCGCCTCTAAGCTGGTGCGCACCTATACCGACCGGCACGGACTGAAAAACCTGCTGCAAGAGCTGCTGAAAGTCGATATTTCCAAGCAGCAGCAAAGCAGCGACTGGGGCGCGCCCGACCTTACCGAGGCCCAGCTTTCCTATGCGGCCTCTGACGTGCTGTATCTGCACCGGCTGATGTCCGAGCTGAATATCCGGCTAAAGCGCGAAGGCCGCAGCGCGTTGGCGCAAGCCTGTTTCGATTTCCTGCCCCAGCGCGCGGCGCTCGACCTTGCCGGCTGGCCCGAAATCGACATTTTCGCGCATTAAATGAACCCGGCGACCTATACGCGGGTTGTCTCGACCCTGAAAATCATCCTGCCGCTGATTGCGCTGGTGTTGCTGGGAACGGTGTTTCTGATCACCCCCGATGACGGGTTCGATACGGGGTTTTCGTTTACACAGGCCGATTTCGACGCGCTGGAGGAAGGCAACGGCCTGACAAACCCGCGCATCACCGGCAAAACCGCCAAGGGCCAGACCTTTAACCTGACCGCTGCCCGAATTTCGCCACAAGCGGGCGATATCAAGCTGTTGATCGCAACCGATCTGGCGGCGCGGCTTGACGCGGGCGATGGCCGCGTGGCCCGGATCGACTCGGAAGTGGCAATGCTGGACCTGACCGAAAACACCCTGAGCCTGTCGCTGGGCGGGCATTTGCGGACCTCGGAGGGCTATGACGCGCAGGTGGAAACCCTGTATGTTGATCTGAATTCGGGCGATATTACCGGCGGTCGCATCCGCGCAACCGGCAAACTGGGCGAAATTTCGGCGGATAGTTACCGGATTTTGGTAAATTCCGGTGAAAATGGTGAAAATCGTATGCTTTGGTTTGAAAACAACGTTAGAGTGACGATATCAACAGTCGGGCAGGCTGAATAAGAAAAGAACAGGTGATCAAGGTGAAAAAAATTCTGGCTTTGACAGGTGTATTGTTTCTGGCAACCGCGGGCGGCGTGGTGGCGCAAGGGGCGCAGGTGCCCTTTGGCAGCATCGCCAGCGGGCAGGCGCAGACCGTGGAAATGGCAGCGGATTCGCTGGCCATCGATCAGGACAACAACACCGCGGTATTTACCGGCAACGTGGTGGCCGGAATCGGCGATTTGCGGTTGGCGGCGGACCGGGTAGAGGTGCTCTATGATCTGTCAAGCGGGGCCAATACCGGCAAAATCAGGTCGCTGCGCGCCAGCGGCCATGTGGTGTTTACCAGCGGTGAAGAATCCGCGCAGGCCGATAACGCGACCTATGAAATAGAGAATGGCAACGTGCTGATGACCGGCAATGTTATTCTGACGCAAGGGCCGAATGCGCTGTCGGGCAATGAATTGCGCATAGACCTGAACGCGGGCACCGCGCTGATGACCGGACGGGTGCAAACCATTTTCCAGACAGGCGGTGACAATTGACCGACCTGCATGTAACCACCGGCGAAGGTGGGCTGATTGTTCGTAATCTGGGTAAAAGCTACAAGAAAAAGCCGGTGCTGCGCGATGTATCGCTGGAATTGCACCAGCGCGAGGTGGTGGCCCTGCTTGGCCCCAATGGCGCGGGCAAGACCACCTGTTTTTATTCGATCGCCGGTCTGGTGAACCCGGATTCGGGTACCGTAACGGTTGACGGGGTCGATATTTCCTATCTGCCGATGTATCGTCGCGCCAAGATGGGCATCGGCTATCTGCCGCAAGAAGCATCGATTTTTCGCGGCATGTCGGTCGAGGATAACATCCGCGCCATTCTGGAACTGTCGATCAGGGACCGGCGCAAACGCCAGCAGATGCTCGATGAATTGCTGGCCGAGTTTTCGATCACCCACCTGCGCCGCGCCCCTGCGGTCTCGCTGTCGGGCGGGGAACGTCGCCGCGTTGAAATCGCCCGTTGTCTGGCCAGCCAGCCCAAATATGTACTGCTCGATGAGCCCTTCGCCGGGGTGGACCCGATTGCGGTGAATGAAATCCGCGAGTTGGTTGCCCATCTGAAAGATCGCGGCATCGGGGTGCTGATTACCGATCACAATGTCCGTGAGACCTTGGAAATTGTCGACCGGGCCTATATCTTGCATGACGGGAAGGTGCTGATGAGCGGCACCCCCGCACAAGTGG
>JALXER010000317.1 GCA_027069385.1 Paracoccaceae bacterium | reverse complement strand
CCCGGGTAATCCCCCCATTTTTGATGGGGTCCGCTTGTAGAATTACGCGGCTTGTTTCAGTTTCATGGCGGGGGTGATCCCGCCGATGGCCATGTTGGGCCGGTCATTGTTGTATGTCCAGAGCCATTTTGTGGCCTGTTCCTGGGCCTCCCGCTGACCGGCAGGTGAATGCCTTCATTCACCGAGAGGGACGATGGTTTCAAAGATGTTCTGGTCCAGCCACTCGTGTCGAACCGTGCGATTGTAGCGCTCGATATAGGCATTCTGCTGGGGCTTCCCCGGTTGGATATATTGGATGTGGATGCCCATTTTCTCGGCCCATGCCATCAGTTTACCGTTGATATATTCAGGCCCATTATCGACCCGGATTATCTGCGGCTTGCCGCGCCATTCTATGATCCGGTTCAGGCTGCGCACCACCCGCCCGGCGGGCAGCGAGAAGTCTACTTCTATGCCCAATCCTTCGCGATTGAAGTCGTCCAGCACGTTCAGAGTGCGGATCGAGCGGCCATCAGCCAGCTGGTTCACCATAAAGTCCATAGACCAAGTATGGTTGGCCGCATCCGGCACCGCCAACGCGTCCGGTTTGTCCCGTTTCAGACGTTTCTTCGGCCTGATCCGCAAATTCAGCTCCAGTTCGCAGTAAATCCGGTAGACCCGCTTGTGGTTCCAGCCAAAGCCTTTCACATTGCGCAGATACAAAAAACACAGGCCAAAGCCCCAGGTACGGCGGTTGCCGGTCAGTTTCACAAGCCATTCCGCGATCTCTGCGTTCTCGTCACTGAGCTTGCGTTCATATCGATAGCAACTTTCGCTGATGCTGAACGTTCGGCAAGCCAGCGCAATGCTAACGCCACGGCTGGTGACCGCCTTCACGGCCATCTCTTTGCGCAGAGACGGCCTTAATGCTTTTTCCCAAGGGCTTCCTTCAGCAGGTCGTTCTGCATGCTCATCTCGGCATACATGCGCTTCAAACGACGGTTTTCCTCGGCCAACGCCTTCATCTCCGAGATCATCGAGGCATCCATGCCCCCGAACTTTGCCCGCCATTTGTAAAAGCTGGCGTTGCTCATTCCGTGTTCGCGGCACAGTTCCGAAACCGGCACACCGCTTTCGGCCTGCTTCAAAATACCCATGATCTGCGCGTCGCTGTATCGTTTGTTCTTCATTCAAAATCTCCTCAGTCAGTATGCCGAGAAAATTCTACGCATGAACACCACTTTTTTCGGGGGGATTACCTCGCCAGCCTCCTGCTCTTTCAGCATTGCTATAATCTGTTCGTCCGTGAATCTCTTCTTCATGTTATCCGTCCTTTTTGTTGGGCGGACTCTACATCATTTTGGAGGAGTTTTAGGGGCGCAGGTCAGTGCTCATGCCCGATTGATGCGGGGGGCCGTTTTCGGCCCCCCGAAGAGATCGGCGTTCCGAAGATCAGAACATCCCGTTATCGTTGGCGGTTTCTTCGGGCACTTGTTGCACCACGTCCCAATGCTCGGCAATCCGGCCGTTCTCGACCCGGAACAGGTCAAAGAAGACATTCGTCGCACCGTTGATCTGGCCTTCCGAATGGGTCAGCACAAAGTTGCCCTCTGCAACAACATGGTGGATTTGCCGAAAGGATACCGAAATCCCGTTTTGATCAAGATAAGCCATGAAGGCGTTCAGCCCGTCAATGCCATTGGCGATCCCGGGGTTATGCTGGATATAATCGTCGCCGATATAGTCGGGGATCTTGCTGGTATCGCCATTAATAAACACATCACTTACAAAGCCGGTGACCAGCGCGCGGTTGGCCTCGGTTTGATCGAGGTCGGTGATGTGGATCATGCCATCGGTCATGCCATTGCCGCTTGCGGTGGTCTCGGGCACGATTTGCATCCCGTCCCAATGCTCGACAATCCTGCCATCCTCGAAGCGGAACAGATCGAACAGCGCCATCGGGGCACCAAAGGTCAGGTTACTGTGGACCATAACCATATCGCCATCTTGCAGCACCCGCACCGGCTCTATCTGCACCGGATCATCCAGCGTGGCCAGATAGTCGATAAACCCGAGCACCCCCGCAACATCGTCAGCAACACCGGGGTTATGCTGGATATAGCCCGGCGCCACATTGCGGTTAACAAAGTCCTGGTCCAACTGCACCAGCCCTTGGGTCAGCATCAGCGTGGCGGTTTCTTTTTCACCGGCCAGCACCGGCAGGGCAAAGGTGGTGGCGGCGCTTAGCGCGACCAGCGTATTGATCATTTTCATCAGGTTTTCCTTATGTTGATTTTAAGTGGGCCAGCTGTTACAACCGGCTTGTTGTTACTAATAATGACTTGGTATATAAAAGGAAGTAGGCACTTTTTAGTAACCATAAACTTTTTTTGGAGGCCCGATGAAGAACCAGCTCGATCCGTTTACGCCCAGCCTGTGTCCGGTACGTTCGATCCTTGCAAAAATAGGGGATAAGTGGAGCATCCTGATCGTGCATGACCTGCGCAAGGGCCGACAGCGGTTCTCGGAAATACGGCGTGCGTTGCCCGATATTTCGCAACGCATGCTGACCCAGACCTTGCGCAAACTGGAACGAGAGGGGCTGGTGCTGCGAATCGTGACGCCATGCGTGCCACCGCGGGTCGATTATGAACTGACGGCGCTGGGGCAATCCCTGCTGGGTCCGCTCGACCAGCTTTCGGGCTGGGCGGCGACGCACAAGCGCCAGATCGAAAAGTCCCGGGAAAGGTTTGATGCACGGCCGTGACCGGCTAAACCCGCCCTTGCCACCCTGACCCGGCATCCCGGGGGTGTGCCGTTATCCAAAATACGCATGGGTAATAAACAATTGGTATTGGCGCTTTGACGCCGACGGGCGTAGGCATATGGTGTTGGTTACAACCGGGAGAGAACTATGAAAATGTTTGGAAAGCTGGTTTCGGCTGGTGCTTTTACTGTCGCTTTGGCAGTGGGTGCGCATGCGGAATCCATTAATATTGCCTATGATGCGGACCCAGTATCGCTGGACCCGCACGAGCAGCTGTCAGGTGGCACGCTGCAATTGTCGCATATGGTCTTTGACCCGTTGCTGCGCTGGACGCAGGATCTGGGTTTTGAACCGCGTCTTGCCACAAGCTGGGAACAGATTGACGAAGACACCATGCGCTTTCACCTGCGCGAGGGTGTAAAATTCCATTCGGGCAACGAAATGACCGCTGCCGATGTGCAGTGGACCTTTAACCGCCTGAAAGAGAGTGAAGACTTCAAGGGGATTTTCTCCAACTTCACCTCGATGGATATCGTGGATGACTATACCATCGACCTGAACACCGACGGGGTTTACCCGCTGGTTCTGCACACGGCGACGTATATCTTCCCGATGGATTCGGCGTTTTATACCGGCACCGATGAAAACGGCAACGACAAGTCCGAGATCGTCAAGCACGGCAACAGTTTTGCCTCGCGCAATGTTTCGGGCACAGGCCCGTTCATCGTGACCGAGCGTGAACAGGGTGTGCGCATGGTATTTGAACGTTTTGCCGATTATTGGGACACAGAAAGCCCCGGCAACGTTGACGAAATCGTCCTGACGCCGATCAAGGAAGACCCGACACGGGTTGCGGCCCTGCTGGCTGGCGATGTGGATTTCATCGCACCGGTGCCGCCCAATGATCACGAACGCCTGAACAATGATGATTCGGTTAACCTGATCACCATGCCGGGCACGCGGATCATCACCTTCCAGATGAACGAAGAACGCAATCCGGCGCTGGCCGATATGCGTGTACGTCTGGCGATCGACTATGCCATCAACAATGCGGCCATCGTTGACCGTATCATGAAAGGCTTTGCCACCGTTGCAGGCCAGGCCAGCCCGGCGGGCTATCTGGGTTATGATCCGGCGCTTACACCGCGTTTCGATCTGGACCGCGCCCGCGAACTGATGGCCGAAGCCGGCTATGCAGACGGGTTTGACCTGACCATGATGGCACCCAACAACCGCTATGTGAACGATGAGAAAATCGCTCAGGCTGTTGCGGGGATGCTGGCACAGATCAACATCAACGTTGATCTGAAAACCATGCCCAAGGCCCAATACTGGCCGGCATTTGATGAACGCGCTGCGGACATGATGATGATCGGCTGGCATTCGGATACCGAGGATTCGGCCAACTTCCACCAGTTCCTGACTCATTGTTTTGACGAGGCAACCGGTAACGGCCAGTACAACTCGGGGGCCTATTGCAACCCCGAAGCCGATGCGCTGATGGATCAGGCCAACGCCACTGTTGACCCTGCCGAACGCGCCGCGCTGCTGCAACAGCTTGAAGGTATTCTGTATAACGAAGCCGCCTTCATTCCGCTGCACTGGCAGAACCTGTCATGGGGTGCGCGTAACGGCGTCCATGCAGAAGCCATCGTGAATGCGCTAAACTTCCCTTACTTCGGCGACCTTGTGGTTGACGAATAGGGGTTACCTCGGAACCGGCGGCAGGCACGTTTCTGCCGCCGGTTTTCACTATTCTGCGGGTATGGCTCGCACATTTTTGCCCAAGCCTGTATAGGTTCATTTCCACAACCCGAACGAAGTGCGCGCAATGTTTGCCTATCTTGTCAAAAGAATTTTCCAAGCCGCGGCGGTGATGTTCGTGATCTCGATCATCAGTTTTGCCATTCAGGACAATCTGGGCGACCCCCTGCGCGAGTTGGTCGGGCAGTCGGTCTCCGAAGAGGTCCGCAACGAACTGCGCGAGGAAATGGGGCTGAATGACAGCTTTTTCGTGCAATATACCCGCTTTGCCAAAAAGGCGATAACCGGTGATCTGGGCACATCCTATTTCTTTAAAGAACCGGCCTTGACGGTTATTCTGAAAAAACTGCCCGCTACGCTGGAACTGGTGCTGGGGGCGTCAATTATAATTATCGGGCTGTCGATCCCGCTGGGGGTTTACACGGCGATCCGGCCCAAGGCGGTGCTCAGCAAAGCAATAATGGGGCTAAGCATCGTGGGCATATCGATACCGGTATTCCTGACCGCCATTCTGATGATCTATTTCTTTGCGGTCGAAATGCGGCTGCTGCCCTCCTACGGGCGTGGCGACGTGGTCGAGGTCTTTGGCTATTGGAAAACCAATTTTGCCACATGGGACGGGTTCAAGCATATCATCATGCCCTCTATCGCGCTGGCCAGCATCATGCTGCCGCTGTTTATCCGGCTGATCCGCTCGGAGATGATGGAGACCCTGCAATCGGATTATGTGCGCTATGCGTGGGCCAAGGGAATCAAGGCCAAACGAATCTGGTTTCTGCACGCGCTGAAAAACACCATGCTGCCGGTGATAACCGTAGGCGGGGTGCAGATCGGCACTATGGTGGCCTATACCATCCTGACCGAAACCGTGTTCCAGTGGCCCGGCATGGGCTTTATGTTTCTGGAGGCCGTCAACCGCGTGGATACGCCGCTGATCGTGGCCTATCTGATCATCGTGGGCTTTATCTTTGTGGTCACGAATACGCTGGTTGACCTGCTTTACGGGTTGGTGAACCCGACGGTCAAACTGGCAAGGATGGGCGCATGAGCACCGATACCCTATCCCGCTGGGCGCGGTTCAAATCGTCAAACCTTGTGCATGACTTTATTCATAACAAGGTGGCCATGGTCAGCTTTCTGATCTTTGCCGCATTTGTGATCGCCACAGTGTTTGCGCCGCTGATTGCGCCGTTTGACCCGTATGACCCGCTGCAAATCAATATCATGAATTCCGAATTGCCGCCAAGCTGGCAAGACGGGGCCGACCCGCAATTTGTGCTGGGCACCGATGATCAGGGCCGCGATTTATGGAGCGCCATCCTGTATGGCACACGCATTTCGCTGATTATCGGCATCTGCGCGGTGGCGTTGCAGGCGTTTCTGGGCATCACCATTGGCCTGCTGGCGGGCTATGTGGGCGGGCGCACCGACAGTATTCTGATGCGCATCGCCGATATCCAGCTTTCGTTTTCAACCCTGATGGTGGCCATTATCGTGCTGGCAGTCACCAAGGCGCTGTTCGGCACCCAGAGCTTTAACGAATACGCGCTGTTTATGCTGGTGCTGGTGATCGGCATTGCCGAATGGCCGCAATATGCCCGCACGGTGCGCGCCACGGTGCTGGCGGAAAAGAAAAAGGAATATGTGGATGCGGCCAAGGTGCTTGGCTTCGGGCCGATCCGTATCATGCTGCGCCATATCCTGCCCAACTCGGTCTCGCCAATCTTTGTGATCTCGACCGTGCAGGTGGCCAACGCGATTATTTCCGAGGCGTCACTGTCGTTTCTGGGGCTGGGCATGCCGGTCTCGCAGCCGTCGCTGGGGTCGCTGATTGCCAGCGGGCAGGACTATATTTTCTCGGGGAGCTGGTGGATTACCGCCATTCCCGGCTTCTTTCTGGTGCTTCTGGTGCTGGTCATCAACCTGCTGGGCGACTGGCTGCGCGATGTCCTGAACCCCAAACTTTATAAAGGATAGATCATGTCGCTTTTATCTGTCCGTGATCTTGTGGTGAAATTCGCCATGCGCCACCAGACCCTGACGGCGCTGGACCATATCAGTTTTGAACTGGCGCAGGGCGAGCGTCTGGGCATTGTCGGTGAATCCGGTGCGGGCAAATCGATTACCGGTTTTGCCATTCTGAACCTGCTCAGCCAGCCCGGCTTTATCGCCGGTGGCAAGATCATGTTCGACGGCAAGGATATGGCGGCACTTTCCTCCGAGGAAATCCGCCTGATCCGTGGCGACCGGATCGCGATGATTTTTCAGGATCCGATGGTGACGCTCAACCCTGTGCTGACCATCGGTGAACAGATGGTCGAAACCTTGCAGGCCCACCGGAATATCTCACGCAGTGACGCCGAAAAAATCGCTATCGTCAAACTGCGCGAGGTCTATATTCCCGCGCCCGAGGAACGCCTAAGCCAGTACCCGCACGAGTTGTCGGGCGGGATGCGCCAGCGGATTATCATCGCCATTGCGCTGCTGCTCGACCCGCAACTGATCATCGCCGACGAACCCACAACCGCGCTGGATGTGACCATTCAGGCCGATATCATGGAACTGCTGCTGGAACTGTGCCAGAATAACAAGGTCAGCCTGATCCTGATTACCCACGATCTGGGGGTTGTCTCGCAGATGACCGAGCGCACATTGGTGATGTATGCGGGCAAGATTATCGAAAGTGGCAAAACCCGCGAGATCGTCAACGACCCTCAGCACCCCTATACCCAAGGGCTGATCAACGCGCTGCCCCAGCAAACCGTCGCGGGGCACCGGCTGAAACAGATCCCCGGCAACATGCCCGGGCTGGGCTCGCTGCCCCCGGGCTGTGCCTTTCATCCGCGCTGCGATTTCGCCACGGATATCTGCAAGAAATCGGTGCCCGAATTTGTCAGCTTTGCCGACGTAAAGGTGGCCTGTCACGAAGTGGCGCGCCTGCACAAGACCAAAAAAGCGGAGGCCAAGGATGGTTGACAGCATCGCCCCCGACCTGATCGAGGTCAAAAACCTTGAAAAGCGCTTTGCACTGGACGAAGGTTTTCTGGAAACCGTGAAATTCCGCGGCGGCAAGATCCTGCGCGAAAAGCGCGAGGTGCACGCGGTCAACAATGTCAGTCTGAATATAGTTCGCGGAGAGGCCCTGTGCGTGGTCGGTGAATCGGGCTGTGGCAAATCCACCCTGGCGCGGCTGGTGGTCGGGTTGCTTAAACCCAGCGCCGGACAGGTGCTGTATGGCGGCACCCGGATCGACAACCTGTCGGCCAAGGATATGCTGCCCTATCGGCGCAAAATGCAGATGATCTTCCAGAATCCCTATGCGTCGCTAAACGCCCGGATGAGCATCGAACAGGCGCTGATGGAGCCGGTCAAGGTGCACAACCCGCGCCTGTCCCGTGCCGAGATTTTTGATAAGGTGGCCGAGGTCATGCAAGCCGTGGGCGTTGACCCAAGCTGGGCGAAACGCTATCCGCACGAGTTTTCCGGCGGCCAGCGCCAGCGCATCGCCATCGCCCGCGCCCTGACCATGGACCCCGAATTCGTGATTGCCGATGAACCGATCTCGGCGCTGGATGTGTCGATTCAGGCGCAGGTGCTCAACCTGATGCTGGAGGCCAAGGACCAGCGCGGCCTGACCTATCTGTTCATCACCCACGACCTGTCGGTGGTGCAGCATTTCGGAACCCGCGTGGCGGTGTTTTATCTGGGCAGCCTGTGCGAGCTGGCCGACACCAAAACCCTGTTCGACACCCCCAAGCACCCCTATACGCAGGCGCTGCTTAGCGCGGTCCCCAAGCTTAGCGACGAAGCCCCGAGCCATATTCGCTTGAAAGGTGAAATTCCAACCCCTATCAATTTACCACCCGGTTGCCCGTTCGAAAGCCGCTGCGTGCATGCCAATGCCCGCTGTCTGGCCGAACACCCCGCACCGCTGCAAAAGCCCGACGGGGCGATTGTGGCCTGTCATGCGGTAGAGGAAGGCCGGATCGACTAACTCAGGAGGAACGCAGTGGAAATCCACTGGTTGAAAGACTTTGAAACCCTTGCCGCGCTGAAAAACTTTTCGCGCGCCGCCGAGGAATGCAATGTCAGCCAACCCGCGTTCAGCCGCCGTATCCGCATGCTGGAATCCGAGGTCGGGGTAGAGTTGATCAACCGCCAGACCCTGCCGCTGTCGCTGACACCGGCGGGCGAGGTGTTTCTGGTGCAGGCAGGCAAGATCCTGCGCACCTTTGCCGAAACCGTAGAGCGCTGCACCATCGTGGACGCCGCCGCCGCCGATGTGATCCGCTTTGCCACCACACAATCGCTGTACCTGACCCATTACGAGGCCCATATCAAAGGGCTGGTGGACCAGGGCGGGCTGGATATCGACCTGAATTCCACCACATGGTCCGCCGACCAGTTCGTCAGCGCTTTGCAACAGCGCTATTGCGATGTGATCCTGACCTACTGGCATCCGGCGATGGACTTTCTGGCGCCGCTCGAGGTGGCCAAATGCGACTATATCACCCTTGCGCGTGACCGGCTGGTGCCGGTGGTCAAAAGCGGCAGCACCGCGCAACACCTGCCCGGCACCAAGGGCAACCCGATTCCGGTGCTGGGCTATGGCGCGATTTCGACCCTTGGCGTGGTGGTGGACGATATCATGAGCAAACAGCTCAAACCGCCCCATGTGCTGGTGGTCAGCCGCAACGGGCAGGCGTTGGGTGTCAAGGCAATGATCCGGCAAGATTTCGGCATGGGCTGGCTGCCCTTCGAGCTGTGCAAAGAGGAACTGGAGGCCGGTTCTTTGCAACTGGCCGGCGGGCCGGAATTTGAGGCCAATCTGGAAATCCGGCTGTATAAAGACAGCGAAAACACCAATATCCACCTGAAAAAACTGTGGGCGCGGGTTGAAAAGGCCATGCAGCCCGCGCGCAATGTCGTAACCATCAACAAGAAAAAACCGGCACGACGTGCCTGACCAACGGAGCCACCCCATGACCGACGAACCGCAATTTCATGTCGTAATGAATGACGAGGAACAATACTCTATCTGGGCCACCGATATGCCGATTCCCGAAGGCTGGGAGCAAACCGGCTTCACCGGAGCCAAGGCCGATTGTCTGGCCCATATCGACGAGGTCTGGACCGACATGCGCCCCAAATCCCTGCGCGACAAAATGGCCAGCTAAAGCAGGCTGCGCAGCTTGGCGATTACCGCGTCGGGCGCGCTGTTGATAAAGAAATGCCCGCCCTCGAACCAGTGTATGGCCCCGCTTGCACGGGTCTCGGCCAGCCACGGGGCCAGCGATTGGGCATCGACCTTATCCTCCTGACCGGCAAACACGTCAATGGGCATATCCAGCCGGATATTGGCGCGGTATTGATAGGATTCCACCAGCGCGAAATCGGCGCGCACCGCGGGCAGCAGCAGGTCGAGCAGCTCGGGCGTGTTCAGCACCGCTTCGGGGGTGCCGTTCTTGCGGCGCAGTTCCTCTATGAATTCGTCATGGGGCAGGTCATGCACCCGTTTGGCGTCGGATTTATGCTCCGGCGCATCGCAGCCCGAAACCACCAGCCGTTCGGGCGCGGGCAGGTGCATCAGCTTGATAAACCGTGACAACTCGAACGCCACCAGCGCCCCGAGGCTGTGCCCGAACAAAACATAGGGCCGGTCAAGCAACGGCTGGATAGCCTGCGCAATATCGCGGATCAACGGCGGAAACGCCGCATGGGCCTGCCCGTCGTCGCCATGGCGCGGCGACAGTTGCACCGCGCAGACTTCGAGCGCCGGGCCAAGCTGCGCCTGCCATGGCAGGAACATCGCCGCATTGCCGCCCGCATAGGCAAAACAGATCAGCCGTTTCGGAGCGTTCTGCCCGCTTCGCAATACCTCAACCATTTGGAACCAGCCTGCCATTGTCGAGCTTGACCACCCGATCGGCCACATCGAACCACGCATCATCATGGGTGATGGCCAGCACCGCCTTGCCGCGCGCCTTTAGCTCGGGCAGGATACGGGTGTAAAAATACTTGCGGAACTCGGGGTCCTGATCGGCGGCCCATTCGTCGAACAGATAGATCGGCTTGTCATCCAGATAGGACAGGATCAGCGCCAGCCGTTTACGCTGTCCGGTTGACAGGTCAAGCGTGGTGAATTTACCGTCGCGCACCTCTACCTTATGGGCCAGATCAAAGGCCTGCAAATAGGCCTGAACGGCGGTTTCCTCGGTGCCGGTCAGGCGGTCGGGCAGATGGGCGAACAGGTGGAAATCGGCGAAAATCGCGGCAAAATGCTCGCGATAGCCGGGCAGGTTTTCAGGGCAAAGCAAGGTATCGTTCAGGGTAATGCGGCCGGTATCGGGCGGGTACAGCCCCAGCAGCAGCATGGCAAAGGTGGTTTTGCCCGACCCGTTGCCACCGATCAGAAACACCACCTCGCCGCTTTTGAGGGTAAAATCGATCGGCCCCAGCGCAAAGGAACTGTCGGGATAGGTATAGCCGACGCCGCGCAGATCAAGGTCGATTTGCGGCCCGCCGAACTGGCCCGGTTCGATATGATCGGATTCCTGCTCTTTCAGGTCTTTGCCAAGCTGTTCGATGCGCGCCAGCGCAACCGAGGATTGGCGCAGGGTGGGCAGGATAATCATGATCTCGGAAACCGGTCGCACCAGATACAGCATCACCAGCGTGATCGACAGGGTAACACCGGCACTGGCCGAAAACAGCCCGGGCACCACAAAGATAAACAGGCCGATCAGCACATAGAACATGATGTTTCCGGCGTTGGATACCAGCGCATAAAGCGACAATGCCGCGGCGTTCAGACCCCGCACTTCTTGGGCAGAGCTGGCAATCAGGCCGGTATTATGGCCGCGCCGCCACTGGTTCAGCTTCAACTCGCGCACCCCGTCAATCTGGCTGCGCAGGTGGATATAAAGGGCGTCCAGCTTTTCGCGCACCACCACCAGCTTGTCACGCGGGGCCTTTTCAACCAGATGAAAGGCCAGCATCCCGACCAGCAGCAACGCGGCAATGGCGGCAAAGAAGACCGGTGACAGGAAGGCGATATAGGCCAGACAGATCAGGATGATAAAGACGTTGCCAATCAGGGTCGGGATAAAATGGAACCCCATCACAAAGGTGTCCACATCGCGGGTCAGGATGGTAAACAAAGGCTGGCGGCCCAGCTTTTCCAGCAATACCTGCGGCGAATGCAGGATCTTGCGGCCAAGATTGACACGGATTTCGAAGATCATCGACTGGGTCAGGCGGATCAGCTTGATTTCCGACAGGGATTTGGTGGCGAAATGCAGCCCGCACAGGCCAAAGAACGCCACGGCCAAAAGGGCATCCGGCGGGGTGCCTGCCAGCGCGATGCTGGTCACAATGGCAATGCCCGCGCCACTGGCACCGCTGATCAGGCCCAGAAAGGCCACCAGGGTGATGCCGCCGCGCGAAAGACTGAGCAATTGGTTAATCAGGCGCATGGTGCCCTCCGGTTTTTGGCCCGTGTGACGGCATATGTCCGGGCTGTCTCATGGTCGCGCTACCAGATAGGGATAGGCGGGCGTCGTCAACAGGCGGCGCAGGCGGGTCAGGTCGTCCATCGCGACTCCGGCGCGTTCAAACGCGGCGCGTATGGGCTGCGCGGGGTCGTGGGATTCATAGATGGCGCGCGCCACCGGATCGACCGGCACCGGCGGTTGCGGGATGGTGGTCATGAAATCCGAGCGCTGATAAGTGCTGTCCGCCGCCAGAATAAAGCTGCCCGCCCGCGCGTCCGTTTTGTCAAAACAGCGCTCCAGAAAGGCAGCGTTGACCTCGGCCTCGGTCTGGCGGGGCAGCGCATCGGGGCGCAGGTAAAACCACAGCATCGGCGCGTTTTCCAGCATCAGCAGGTTGGTGACCTGCCAGCGCGACAGGTCGTCCAGCGCCGCA
>JALXER010000316.1 GCA_027069385.1 Paracoccaceae bacterium | reverse complement strand
GCGAACACCTGTTCCTTGTCCGTCGGGTCCAGCCCTTCGCCGCCCACCTTCAGCACGCCATCGATCACCAGCGTTGACTGCACCCGTTCAAAGGGGCGGCCCTGCGCCTTGGCGTTGGCCTCGTCTTCCCAGCGGAACCGGTTCAGCAGCAAGGCAAAGCGGTGTTTGCGCGGCATCCAGCTGGTTTCGCTATTCTGCCCGACCGCATCTTGCAGCAGCGCCGAGATCACCGCCAGATCGTCGGGGGTTTGCGCCCGCAGCCGCACCGGTTTTTCAGCGCCGTCCTCGAAAGTTGCGTCTGCCATGTTCTATTCCTTTTCCCGTCGGATATCGGCCCCGCAGGCCGACAGTTTGCGCACCAGATGTTCATAGCCGCGATCAAGGTGATAGACCCGCGACACCACCGTTTCCCCCTCGGCGGCCAGCCCGGCCAGGATCAGCGAAACCGAGGCCCGCAGGTCGGTGGCCATAACCGGCGCACCCTTCAGACCGGCCACCCCGTGCACCGTGGCTATGCCGCCATGCACGTCGATATCGGCACCCATGCGGATCAGTTCGGGCGCGTGCATAAAGCGGTTCTCGAAGATGGTTTCCTCCAGCACGCTGGTGCCCTCGGCCAGTGTCAGCAGCGCCATCATCTGCGCCTGCAGATCGGTGGGAAAGCCCGGGTGGACTTCGGTCTTGATGTCCACCGGCCTGATCGGCCCGTCGCGGCGCACCAGCAGCCCGTCGGGGGTTTCGCTGATCACCGCACCGGCCGTTTCCAGCTTTTCGCAAAAGCACTCCAACAGGTCGCGCCGCCCGCCGATCAATTCGACCTCTCCGCCAGCGATCACCGGCGCCAGCATATAGGTGCCAAGCTCGATCCGGTCGGTAACCACGCGGTGCGTGGCCCCGTGCAGCTTGTCAACGCCGTGGATGGTCAGCGTTTCGGTGCCCTCGCCCTCTATCCTTGCGCCCATGGCGCGCAGGCAGTGGGCCAGATCGACGATTTCGGGTTCACGCGCCACGTTATGCAGCACCGTAGTACCCCGCGCCAGCGTTGCCGCCATCAACAGGTTTTCGGTCCCGCCGACCGAGGCAAAGGGCAGGGTGTATTCGGCCCCGATCAACCCGTCGGGCGCCTTGGCATGCACATAACCGTCGCGCAGGTCCAGTTCGGCGCCCATGGCCTCCAGCCCGCTCAGGTGGATATCGACCGGACGCGCCCCGATGGCACAGCCCCCGGGCAACGAGACCACCGCCTCTCCGTCGCGGGCCAGCATCGGGCCAAGCACAAGGATAGAGGCGCGCATCTTGCGCACAATATCGTAATGGGCCGTGTGGTTGCTGATCCGCTCGGTCCCGAGCGCCAGCACGCGGCCATCCTGCAGCGAGGCCACCTCGCAGCCCAGCGACGAGAGCAACTCGGTCATGGTGGCGATATCGGACAGGCGCGGTGCGTTGGTCAGGGTCAGCGGTTCGCTGGTCAGCAGGGCTGCGGGCATCAGGGTCAGACAGGCGTTCTTGGCCCCCGCTATCGGTATTTGCCCGCGCAGTTCCTGCCCGCCTGTAACAATGATCCTATCCATTTTCTGTCCCTTTTTCCGCCTTGTCCGACGCCTTGCGCATTCGCCCCTGCGCTTTTCGTTTCTGCAAATTGGCCCGCAGCGCCGCTTTCATGCGTGCCTGTTTGTCCTTGGGGTCCGGTTTGCCAGTATTCTTGCTCATATCTGGCCTTCTATAACAACCGGATTGGGGGGTCTAGGGGATGCCGCAAAAACCTTGATCTTGACAGCGTAAAGATAAACTGACATAACTTGACATCGTAAAGCAGCCGGAGTCCTGAAATGAAACCCCTTCTTCGATCCCTTTGTCTGGCTTTGGCCCTTTTGGCACCGGCCACAGCGCATGCCCAACCACTGGACCCTGCCGAAGTTACCCGCTTTGTCGAGGCGTTTTTCGACCCGCTGGTAACGGAGGGCCGCCTTCCCGGTGTGTTTGTCGCGGTGGTGCAGGGCCAAACGGTGATTGCCCAAACCGGGCTTGGATGGCAGGATATCGCGGCGAACCGGCCGATCGATCCGGAAAACACGGTGTTTCGGGTGGCGTCGATTTCCAAGGCGTTTACCAATATCGCGATCCTGAACCTTGCCGCGCAAGGGCGGCTGGATTTACAGGCCGATATTCAAACCTATTTACCCGGTCTGGCCATCACTGGTGGCTTTGACGCGCCCATCACCGTTGATGACCTGCTGGCGCATGTCGAGGGGTACGAGGAAACCTATACCGAATCCATCACACCTCAGGGGCGAGCGCTGCCCGACATGCTGACCTACCTGATCCGCAACCAGCCCTCGCGCATCTACCCCCCGAAAGAGGAACTGACCTATGGGTCCTATGGCACGATCCTGCTGGGCCGGATCATTGAAAATGTCACCGGACTCCCGTTTGATCAGGCCATGGAAACCGTGTTCTTTTCGCCGCTCGGAATGGGTCATTCCGCCTTTACCCAGCCGATACCGGCAACGGTCATGGAGGATCTGGCACAGGAATACATGTATGAAAACAACCGGTTCAGCAAGGCAACCTTTATCTACCCTTCGGCACCGCCCGCAGGTAGCGCCTATGCCAGCGGCAATGACATTGTCGCCTTCCTGAAATACCTGACCGACCGTCCCCCAATGTTGCTGTCGCAGCAGGCCTATAGCCCCGCCGCAGGCCTGCCCGGCATCACCCGCGTGTTCTTCGAGCAGCAAATCAACGGCCACGCCACCCTGACACGCAACGGCGACGGCGCCGCTTTTCGCTCTACCGTTTATCTGGTGCCGGACAGTGATCTGGCGCTGTTCATGGTCTATACTTCGGATGACAACAAGCTGCGCAATGCCTTTGTCGAAGCCTTTTTCAATCGATTCCTTCCGGGGCCGGAAGTGTCGATTCCGGCGGTGGAAATGCCGCAGATCAACGGAATATTCCGTCCCGTGCAGGCTAATCGCACCGGCCTGACCAAGATCCAGCAATTATTTGTCGGGACCATCACAGTGACCACCGAAAATGGCCGGTTGCTGGTGGACCCGGGCGAAAACGGTGATGTGTATGGCGGGTTCGAGGCACCGATGCGCTTTGTGCCCATGGGCAATGGTCTGTTCGTTACGGCGGATGGAAACCACCGGCTGGCGGTCTATGAAAAAGACGGAGAGACGCGTATCGCCACCGGTTTTGGCTATCACGGCAGTTTTGCCCCGATTGCAGCGCTCGAAAATCCGGTTCTGCATCTGGTCGTGGCGATATTCTGGGCTGGTGTGCTTTTTGTGGCTATTCTGGTCTTGGGATGGAAAGCGGTTCAACGCTGCTGCGATGCGCGTTGCAAAACCGCGATGGCTGCTGTTGGGTTGGCGGTGATCTATGCGGGCGGGGTGAATTATGCGCTGATTTTCGGCGATAGTGCCGGCGCACAATTCGGCCTGCCGTCGTACTTTTTTGCGGTTCCGGCGGTGACGAGCGTATTTACCGCGCTGATCTATCCCCTGGTGGCAGTGTCGATCCTGTTCGTGGGGCTTACGATGCAAAGGACAAAAGGGATACCGGCGATGGCGTCTGGCATTTTGATACTCGCACTTGCCGCCCTGATCTGGCAGGGCTGGTATTGGAACCTGGCAGGCTAGCCTGTTCCGAGTGCGTCACAAGACCCGCACCACCGGCACCGTTCCGTAAGGAGGTGCGTTTTGAAACAAGTTTCAAAACGCGTTGCGACACCATGGCCTCACTTCGTTCGGCGGGCAGGGGGGCCATAGCCCCCCTCGCGCATGCATGCGCGTACCC
>JALXER010000315.1 GCA_027069385.1 Paracoccaceae bacterium | reverse complement strand
CTCCAGAAAGGCGGCGTTGACCTCGGCCTCGGTCTGGCGGGGCAGCGCATCGGGGCGCAGGTAAAACCACAGCATCGGCGCGTTTTCCAGCATCAGCAGGTTGGTGACCTGCCAGCGCGACAGGTCGTCCAGCGCCGCAAACCGCGCCGCGGTCTGGTCGGGCAAGGGGGTGTGCCAGCTAAAGTTCCCCGATAGCTTGTCAAACTGGTTAAGCACCGGATGATGCAGGGTCAGGCCGCAGGACCGGGCCAGCGCGTCCAGCGTGGCAACGGTATAGCTGAACTCGACCGGTTGCAGCAGCGAATCGGCCACCGCCGCTTCGGGCAGGTCGCGCTGTTCGGCCAGAAACGCCTGCATGGTCGAGTCCGCCTCGAATCCGGCTATCATTTCCTGCGTCAGGGGCAGTTCTGCGGCAATATCGGGGCGCAGCGGAGAGCCACCCAACAGCCGGATGGCCTTTTGATAGGCGGTGGTGTGCATGCGGTGATAATAGTTATAGACCATCAGTTCCAGCACCCCGTCGGGGCGCAGCGCCTTTGAAAGGGTTTGCAGCGGTTGCGCCGGATCGGCATTGTGGTGGATGACTCCGGTGCAGATCACATAGTCGAATTCGCCCTGATGGCGCGGGTCGTTCAGGCTGCCTTCTTCCAGCGTCAGGTTGGTAATGCCGGTCTGGTCGATAATCTTTTGGCAGGCCTCCAGCGAGCGCACCGAAACGTCGGTTCCCGTCACCTGCGCATCGGGAAAGCGCAGCGCCGTCAGCGCCGCCTGATTGGTGCCGCATCCCGCCACCCAGATACGGGCATCGGGCCGGATGGTTTGATGCCCGAAATCGCCGAACTCCTGACAGGTTAGCGCCGGCCAGAACACCGGATCAGGGGCAGCGGGCAGGATAAGCGGCCACCACGGATAGTTGAACCGGCCATAGAAATCACGGTTGATCGCATCGATATCGGTGCTTTTCAGGTCGGTATTCACCTGAAAGAGGGTCGATTCAGACATGGTCTTTTTCCTTTTTCCGCTGCAACAGCCCCGCAATGATCGATGCCAGCGCCGATAGCGCGGGGGGCTGCAATATGGAATAATGGCTGGCGTTCAGCCGCTCGAGCGTAACCGGAGCCAGCGCCGCCCAGCCCTGCGCCACCGTTTCGCGTTTTCCCGCCATGATCAGGCGGGTCGGGCTGCGCACCGTGCCGTCGGGCCGATAGGCCCAAAGGGCGCGGGTGTTGCGGGTACAGGCATCGGTGATGCGGCGATAATGCGGGTGATCGTGGCTCAGATCCTGACCGGTCTGGGCCAGAATCTCGGCCCGAAAGGTCTGCTCCAGCGCCTGCGCATCGGGCATGGGTGCGCCTTCGGGCGCGGGCGGGTCGATCATCAGCAGGCCTTTGGGCGCGCGTCCGGCCTGCTCCAGCTGGCGCACCATTTCAAAGGCAACCACCGCCCCGAACGACCAGCCGCCTAGCCAGAAATCACCCTGCGGCAGGCGCTCGATATAAGCGGCGGCGCGGGCTTGCACGCTTAGGGGCTCATCGCTGGCGCCCGCCACAAACGGGTCTTCGATCAGGGTCAGGGCCACCCCGTCCAGCGCATTTTGCAACCCGCCATAGCAGCCGATATCGCCCCCAACCGGATGCACCAGCACCAGATCGGGCGCAGCCGTTTCGCTGGCAGGGGCAAGGATGGCGCGTTCCAGCGACCGGATAGAGAAATCCGCCCCCAGTTCCGCCGCGCTCCACCCCAGATCAAACGTGGCGTTCAGCCCTTCCAGCACATCCAGACTGGCCAGACTGTCGCCGCCAAGCTCGCCAAAGCGCGCATCCGGTTCGCAATCCTCCAGCCCCAGTGCCTCGCAGAAAATGGCGCGCACCGAGCCTTGCGGCGCGGTCGGTCTGGCCAGCATTTCGGCCAGTTGCTCCAGCGGCAACGGGGATACCGCCACCTGCGGCAGGCCCAGCGCCAGAACCTGTTCAATGGCGCGAATCCCCTGTTCGGGGGTGATGGCATAGGTTTCCAGCCCGCCGGTTTCCAGCCCCGCGGCCATGCCGGTTTCGCGCCATGTGGGCAGGTTGACGCTAAGCACCGGCGGCGTGGACGGGGCGGCCAGTGCCAGCGCATCCAGCGCCGCATTTGCCGCCGCGTAATCGGCCTGGCCACGGACCCCGATCAGGGCCGACATGGAAGAAAGCGACAGGATAAAACCGTCGGTGATCGGCGCAATATGGGTCATAATCTGCCGGAACCCGCCCAGCTTGGCGCGCATTTGCGCGGCGATGTCGGCCGCCGATCGGTTTTGCAACACCCCGCCACCGGCCTGCCCCGCGCCATGAAAAACCCCGTCAATGCGCCCAAAAGTTCCGGCCAGATGCGCGGCCAGTCGGGCCACGGCATCAGGGTCAGCGATATCGCAACGCAGGTCGGGATCGGGCGCATGGCGCGCAACGATCAGGGCTGTGGCCCCTGCGGCGCTGATCATGGAGTGCAAATGCTGCCCGATCCCGCCGGTGCCGCCGGTAACCAGATAAACCCCGCCCTGTTTCAGCCCATGCACCGGCCTGCCCGCCACCACCGGATCAAACCGGGCTTGCCAGATCATCCCGTCGCGCAATGCAAGGCTTGGCCCCGCCACAAGGCCCGAGGTATCCAGCCCCGTCGGGTCAAATCCACCGGCAAGGTCCAGATGCACAAAGCGTTGCGCCGGGTGCTCTTGCGCCAAAACCCCCAGCGCCGCGCCAATCGCCGCCTGTTCGGGCACCCGTGCGGGCATCGGCCCGACCGCGCAAGCCCCGTTGGTCATGACGATAACCGTGGCCCGCCGCTGCCCGAGCGCGCCCGCAAGCCTGCCCAGTTGCGCCAGTTGCTCGGCCAGCGGCTGGTCGGGCAGCCGCACCCAGATATGCAGCGGCGCGCCCTCGCGGCCGATATCCTGCCCGTTCCAGACCATATCCGCCTGGAACCCGTTCACTCGGGCCGGTCCAAGCCGCGCCCAGCCCGGTTGCAGGAACCATGCATCAAAGGGCAGCCGTTTGCGGCCGGTTTCGGCCTGAAACGGGCTCAGGTCAAACGCATAGGGTGGCAGATCAAACGGCGCGGCGGGGCTGGCATTGCCGATCAGGGTCTGCCCCTCCTGAAAGGCGTGGGCAATATCGGGTGCCGGAGCAGGGACAGTAAACGCCGTAGCCTCGGGCGGGGTAAGCTGCGGGTGCGCGGTTTGCAGCAGCGCGATGGCCTCGGGCGGAGTCGAGGCCACCACCGCCACCCGCCAACGCAAGGGCCGCTGTCCGGTTTGCAGATTCAGCGCCAGCGCGTGCAGATCACCGCCAAACCCCGCCAGATAGGTACACATATCCGCCACACGCGCCCGAAGCGCCGTTTCGGAATGGGCCGAGAGCGTCAGGCAGGCGGGCCGGTTGGACCCCTTGCCCGAAACCGCCGGTTCCGCGCCAATCACCACATGCACATTGGTGCCGCCAAGCCCGAAGCTGGAAACACCGGCATAGCGCCGGTCCTTGGCCCATGGCGCAGGTTTTGTCGGGATCACAAAGGGCGAATCCTGTAGGCCCAGCGCCGGATTCGGGGCGTTGAACCCGTGATTGGGCGGGATTTGCGCCAGAAACACCGCCAGCGCGGCGCGGATCAGGCCGATCACGCCCGCCCCCGCGCCCAAATGGCCGATCTGGCTTTTGACCGATGAAAGCGCAATATTCCGGCCGCCGTCAAACACCCGTTTCAGGGCCTGCACCTCGATCAGATCCCCAAGGGCGGTGGCGGTGCCGTGGGCCTCCAGATAGGTTATTTCATCGGAGGCCAGCCCCGCTTGGTCCAGCGCCGAGCGGATGGCATCGGCCTGCCCGTCCACCGATGGCGCGGTAAAGCCGACCTTGTTCCTGCCGTCGTTATTCACGCCCGAGCCTTTGATCACCGCGTAAATCCGGTTGCCATCCGCGCGAGCCCTGGCCAGCGGTTTAAGCACCACCACGCCAACCCCGTTACCGGGCACCGTGCCGTCGGCGGTATCGGCGAACGGGGTGCAGGCGCCGGTTTTCGACAGAATGCCACCCTCGCGATAGCGATAGCCGTCAAAGGACATCGGGTCGATCGACCCGCCCCCGACGATCACGCTGTCTGCCTCGTTCCGGTGCAGCATCGTGCAGGCCTGATGCACGCCCAGCAAAGAACTGGAGCACGCCGATTGCACCGTAAAGGCGGGGCCGGTCAGGCCAAGGTGATAGGCAATGCGGCTGGCCAGAAAGTCTTTCTCGTTCTGCATTGCCAGCGCGGCGCGGTCGGTGCCAAAATCGGTGGATTCATTGACCTGTTGCAGGTGATAGGTGTTTTCGCTGCTGCTCATCAAACAGCCGATGCGGCCCTGATCCGGCCGGATACCGGCGTTTTCCAGCGCCTGCACCGCGCCCATCAGCAAATGGCGCTGTTGCGGGTCCATCAGGCGGGCTTCTTTGCGTGAAATGCCGAAATACTCGGGGTCAAAACCGAACGGATCTTCCATGGCCGGCACAGCCGCGACACGATCCGCCGCCGCATTGTCGAGCGTTGATATGCCGCTGCACGTGCCAAAGGCGAGGCGCGCAAACTCCGCCAGCGAGGCCGCGCTTGCCACATTCGCCGCCATGCCGACAATGGCAATGTCGTCGGCGCGTTCGCCCGTGGGGGTCGATACCGCTTGCGCAGGCAGGCTGTTTTGCAAATGCGCCGCCAGTTGTTGCACCGTCGGGTGCTGAAAGAAATCAACCAGTTGCAGATCAACGCCGGTTTCACGGCACAGATTCGCATGCACCTTCATCAGCACCAGCGATCCGGCCCCCGCCTCGAAAAAGTGCTGGTCGGGCTGAACCGGATAGCCGAGCACCGCCTCGAATGCCGCCAGAATTTGCGCCTGCAACCCGTTATCCGAGGGCGTTTCAAGGCGGGCACGGTCGGTCTTGCCGTTGCGGGTCAAGGGCATTTCGTCAACCAGTTCGAACCGCTGCGGCACCATATAGGCCGGAAGGATTTCCGCCGCATGCTCGCGTATTTTACCCGCTGTCAGCCCCGCGCCCTTGCAATGGGCCACCAGTTGCGTTTCGCCCGCTGCTCCGGTTTGCGCGGTCACAATGGCGCTGTCCAGACCGGGCAGGGTTTCAAGGACCGATTCGATCTCGGCGGGTTCGATGCGATAGCCATTCAGGTTGATCTGAGCATCCAGCCGCCCCGCATAGCGCAGCCGCCCGCCGGTCAGGCGTTTAACCTTGTCGCCGGTGTGGTACTTGCCCCCGACAAAGGCAGCGGCGCTCTGCTCGGGCCGGTTCAGATAGCCCATACCGACGCCCGAACCGCCGATAAGCAATTCCTGCGTTTCGGGGTCGATATCCAGCGTCACCCCGTCAATCGCATGGCCAATAGGCACGGTCGCGCCTTGCAGGCGCCTGACCTCGTCGGCACCAAGCCATTCAACGCAACACCCGACCGTGGCCTCGGTCGGGCCATATTCGTTGACAAACTCCGCATGGGGGAAGTGGCTGGCAAAGCGTTGCAGGATCGGGGTTTTTAGCGCTTCGCCGCCAATAACAAACCGGTGCGCAAGCGCGGATTCACCGTCCAGATAGCCAAGCAACGCCGATATATGCGCCGGTGTGATCTTGAATACCAGCGGTTCAGAGCCTTGCATGATCCGCGCAAGCGCCGGAATTTCCTGCCCGTCCTGCGCCAGTATCCGCACGGTTTTCCCCGCCATAACCGGCCCGAGCATCGCGGTAATGGTCGCATCAAAGGTAAGCGGACTGCTGGCAACCGCGCCGCTGACCGGCCCGTCAAAATAGCCCTGCGCGTGGCGCAGATAGGTGTTCAGGTTCCCATGGCTGATCTCTACCCCCTTTGGCACACCGCTGGAACCGGAGGTAAACATCACATAAGCGCGTTCGGGGCAGGTATCGGCCACGGGCTGGCGCGGCTGTTGGGCCCATTGATCGACGCCCAGAACCGGTGCGGGCAGGTCGGCGGGGTGATCGGCAAGCACCAGATCGACCCCCGAATCCCCGACCAGCACCGCGATGCGGGTTTGCGGGCTGTCCGGATCCAGCGGCACAAAGGCCGCGCCGGATTTCAGCACACCCAGCAACGCCACCAGTTGATCGGCCGAGCGGCGCATCATGATCCCGACCAGATCCCCCTTGCCCAGCCCCTTTGCGGCAATCATCTGCGCCACCGCATCCGATTGCGCCCGCAGGTCCGCATAGCTTAGGCGGGTCCGGCCCCATTCGACCGCCACCGCATCAGCCGGTGCATCCGCCAATGCCTGCAACAGGGTGGCGGGGCGGCGCGGGGATAACAGGGTGTCGAGCTCGGATTGCATCCGCCCGGCAATATGCCCCGCCGCATGGTCGCTGAAATGCGCCGCGTCGTATTCATAGACCATGTGCAGCCCGTCGGCATTCGGCGTTACGAAAAGCGTAAAGGGGAATCTGGGTTCAAACGGCGTGTGTTCCTGCACGTCAACGCCTAGATCGCCCAGTTCCACCTTGCCGAGCGCGGTGTTTTCCAGCACGAACATCGCCTCGAACGGCGCGCCGGTCTGGCCCTTGGCGCGCAGATGCTCCAGCAGGTCGGTATAGGCAACCTCGTTCAGGTCCGGCGTTGGCGTGGTATCGCGATAAACGGTGGTATTCACAAACATGCCGACAGTGCCCTGCAAGCGCCCGTCCATGCGGTTGCCCACCGGCACGCCGATTTGCTCGGGGCGATCCCTGCGCGACCATGCGCGGGCAAAGCACCGGTAAAGCTGGGTGAACAGGGTCGCGTTCTGCGCCTCGCACAGGGAAAGCAGCCTGCGGCTTGTGGCCAGATCCAGATGGCGGGTCAGGCGCTTGCCGGTTGTTCCGGCCGGCAGCACGCCATAGTCGATGATCGGGCTGCCAAGCCGGTGTTGCAGGGTTTGCAGTTTCTGGCCGTATTCCGGCGTGGTGGCGCGTTCCTGCTGCCAGATCGCATAAGCGCCGTAACCGGCACCCACCGGCGCCAGTTCGGGCGTGGTGCCGCGACAAAACGCGGTATACGCCGCATTCAGTTCATCAAAAAACAGGTTAAGCGAATGGCCGTCAACCGCAATGTGGTGAAAATTCAACCGCAATACCCGATGGTCAAGCTGCGCGCGCAGCAGCGGCGCACCGTCCAGCGTGAACGGCCGTTCAAAAATCCGCCCGTCACTGCCGCGCGCCAACGTGAACCCGTCAAAGGGCTGTTCCTCGACCCAGAGCGCGCCGTCCTGCTCGGCAAAACGGCTGCGCAGCGCGCCGTGGCGTTCGACCATCAGGGCAAGCGCCCGTTCCAGCGCGGTTGCATCGGGGGTATCGCCAAGCCGCAGGACCAGCGGCACCGAATAGGCGGTGGAATCGGGGGACGCCATCTGCGAGAGCCACATGCCCTTTTGCTCGGCGCTGGCGCGATAGCGCTGCGGGTCGGGCGCATCATCCGGCGCACCGGCCTTAGGGGCGGCCAGAATAACCTGCGTCAGGGCACTATCGGCCAGCAGGTCCGCATCCACAAGCGCAAGGCCGTGTTCAGCGCGCAGCCGGTGAACCAGCACCGTTGCTTTCAGGCTGTCTCCGCCCAGCGCAATAAAGGATTTTGCGTCGTCGATATTGGCGTGGCCAAGCACGCCGACCACCGTTTGCAACACCGGTTCGGGCAGGGCCGATTCAGGGGGCGTGCTGCGGTCGAGCAGGTCAAACAGCGCCGGCGCGTCCAGCTTGCCATTGGCATTGACCGGCAGCGCATCCACGGGCTGGATGTGGTGGGGCAGCGCATAGACCGGCAACGCATCCGCCAGACGGTCAAGAATGGTTTCGCGCGCCGCCTTGCCTTGCACAAACGCATAGATATCCTGCGTATTCTGGGCCGAGCGCGCCACCAGCACTGCCGCCTGCTCTACCCCTTCAATCCGGGTGATCAGCGCCTCTATCTCGGCCAGTTCCACCCGAAAACCGCGAATTTTCACCTGCCGGTCGGCACGCCCCAGAAACACGACATTGCCCGCGCCATCCATCCGGCCCAGATCACCGGTTTTGTAAAATATCCTGTTATCGGCCCAGTCAAGCGGAACAAAGCGTTCGGCGCTAAGCACCGGATCACCCAGATAGCCCCGGGCTAGTCCGGCACCCGACAGGTAAATCTCGGCCGTTTCGCCCGGTGCGGCGCGGCGCGATCCGTTGACCACCAGTTCAAGCCCGGTATCACGGATCGGCTTGCCAATCGGAATCGCGGCGGGTGCCTGGTCAAAGAACCCGTCGGGAATAGGAAAGAACAGGGCAAAGGTGGTGGTTTCGGTGGGGCCATAAACATGAATGAAACGCGGCGGCGCGGGATGGGACGCCAGATAGGCCCGCAGGATCTCGGGGTTGCTGGCCTCTCCGCCAAATAGCACCGAATGGAAACTGTCAAAGCATTTCTGTGACTGGGCCAGCAGAATCTGGAATAGCGACGTGGTGATAAACCCGACCGTGGGGCGCGCCGCGATGATGGCGCGGGCAGGGTCCGCGTCAGGGTCGATTACGCACAGGGCTGCGCCGTTCAGCAATGCGCCCCACAATTCGAAACTGTTGGCGTCAAAGGCGGGGTTGGACAGGTTCAGCATCCGGTCATCGGGGCCGATCGACACATAATCGGGGTTCAGCGCCATGCGCAAAATGCCCTGATGCGTTACCAGCACCCCCTTGGGCGTGCCGGTGGTGCCCGAGGTGTGATAGATAATGGCAGGCGTATCGGGCAAAAGATCGGGCAGGTCACAGGGCTGCCGGTGGCTGGTCAGTTGCCCGCAATCGAGAAAATTGCCGGGCAGATTGTCGGGCGTATCACCAACGCGGTGACGCACACCCGCCGCGGCCAGAATGGCGGCGTTGCGGCTGTGAGGGGCCTTGCTGTCGAGTGGCAAAACCGTAGCCCCAGCCATCAGCACCCCCAGTTGCGCCAGCACCAGCCCGTAAGAGCGCCCGAGCGCCACCGCCACCCGATCCCCGGGTTGCACGCCTGATTCAACCAGCGCGCAGGCCACGTTGCGGGCATCCTTACGCAGTTCGGCATAGCTGTACTGCGCGCCCTGCGCCCGCACGGCGATGCGGTTCGGGTGAGCCTTGGCGCTGCGGTAAAAGGCCTCGATAAGGGTGGTCATGGCCGCATCTCCTGCAAGGTCTGGTCAATGATGGCAGCAATCCGGCGCACGTCTTCGCCCTCTAGCATGGTGGAATGATCCCCCGCGATGCAGCGCACCCGATAGCCCGCCTGCGCCCGCCGTTTCCAGAAGGCACGCAAGTAACGCAAGGTCGGGCGGTCGCGGTCTTTCAACGCCTGCACCAACACGAAAAACCCCGGATCGGGCGGGCAGGCATAGGTTTTGGTGGTCTCGATATGGTGGTTGTAAATGCGGTGGAACCGGTCAATCTGACCGTCATCGATACCGGGGAACATGCCGTTATATTTCACCAGCTTTTCGCGGAATACCTCTAGCGTGACGCCGTGCTGCAACTCCCGAAGGGCCGGATCGTCCGAGCCCATGGCATCCATGATCACCGCCGTTACGTTGTCATGGCCCGCCTCGTGCAGTTGCCGCGCAATTTCATAAGCCACAAAACCGCCAAAAGAGGCACCGGTAATCACGCAGGGTTTTTCCAGTTGCGTCTTGATCAGGGTAATATAGTGGGCGGCCATGGCAGGAATATCGGGCAGGAAATCCTCGCCCGCGTTCAGCCCCTTGGCCTGCACCCCGTAAACGCCCAGATGATCGGGCAACACCTTAGCCAGCGACAGATAGACAAAGGCGGTGCCGCCGCCGGGGTGAATGCAGATCACGTTTTTCTGGCCCTCGCCCTTGCGAAACTCGATCACGTCGGTTTCCGACAGGCTATGGTCCGAACCCTGGCGGATTTGCGCCGCCAGCGCTTCGACGGTGGGGTTGGTGATCAGCGTCGTGGTGGCAAGCGCCACGTCGAATTCGCGGTTGACCTGATCCAGCACCTTGAGCGCCGATATGGAACTGCCGCCGATTTCAAAGAAATTGTCCCGCAGCCCGATGGCCGGATGCAGCAACACGTTTTGCCAGATTTTGAACAGCCGCAATTCGATTTCGTCGCGCGGGCTATCCACATTGACGGCGCGGTCCGCACTGCCCGCCTGCGCCAGATCATCCAGCGCGCGCCGGTCGATTTTGCCGTTCTGGGTCAGCGGGATTGCATCCAGAAAGAAATAGGCATCGGGCAGCATATAGGATGGCAGGGCGTTACCCAGCGCGGTTTTGATCTCCGGCTCTGCCGCGGCATCGCCCACCACAAAGGCCACCAGTTGTTGCTGCCCCATAGGGCCGGCCACGTTGACAAAGGCCTGGCGAACACCGGATACGGCCTGAATGGCGGCGGCCACCTCGGCCGGTTCGATCCTGAAACCGCGAATTTTCACCTGTGAATCGATCCGCCCCAGACATTCCAGCAACCCGTCATCACGCCAGCGCGCCAGATCGCCGCTGCGATAGACCGGCTCGGGCCAGACATCGTTCGGCGGCAGAAAAACCGACCTGTTCAGCTCCGGCCGCCCCAGATAGCCAACCCCCACCGCCGGACCGCCTATCAGCAGCTCTCCTACTGCCCCTTTGGGCAACAGGCGGTTGTGTTCGTCAACAATATAAGTGCCCACATTGGGCAATGGCCGCCCGATGGGCGCGGGGCGGGGCGTGTCGGGGGTGATCTCGGCGGTAACGGTAACGCCCGAAGCCTCGCTGGGGCCATAAAGGTTGAACAGCCGCGCCTTGACCCCGTGCGGCAGGCAATAGCCCCCCAGCCGGTCACCGCCGGTAAAGGCGTGATGGATGGAATCGGGCCAGTCAAAGCTGATCGAGCAGATGGTCTCCATCAAGCCGGTGGGCAGCCAGAAATGGCTGGGCCGGATGGTATGCAGGGCGTTGGCCAGCGCCGACGGGTCCGCAAGGGTGGGTGCATCGATAAAATGCAGTGCCCCGCCCGACAGCAGCGAGGGGCACATCTCCCACAGGATGGAATCAAACGCCACATTGGCGCAAACGGTCATGGTGGAACCGGGGCCAAAGCCGAACTCGGCGGCGTGGCTTTGGCACATGTTGACCAGCCCGATATGGGTGTTCATCACCCCTTTGGGCCTGCCCGTGGTGCCCGAGGTAAACACCACATAGGCATTTTCACCGCTGACGGCTGGCAAGGGCGCCCCGTCTTTGAACCCCATAGGCAGCGCGATGCTTAGGGCGCGGATATCCTCGGGGGTGCGGTCATGGGTGATCACGCAGGCGATGCCGGTATCGGCAATTATCCGGTTGATCCGCTCGATCGGCACATCGATGGGCAGCAGGGCAACGCTGGCTCCGGTCTTTAGCACGCCCAGCACCGCAAGCGCGAAATCGGTGCTGCGCTGCATGGCAACCCCGACCACCTGCCCCGGCTGCACGCCGTTTGCCAGCAGGTAACGGGCCAGTTGCCCGCTTTGCCGGTCGGCCTGCTGATAGGTCAGGCTGCCAAGCGCATCACCAAGCGCCGGCGCATCGGGATAGCGCGCCGCCATGTCGGCAAATATCTGTTCGGCGCGGCGCGGGTCGATCGGCACCTCCGGCCCCCGACCTTGCGCGATTATCCGGTCGGCATCTTCGGGGGCAAGCAGCGGGATCGCACCGATTTTCCGGGTGCTGTCGCGCAGCATCTGCCGCAAAAGCGCGCGATAACTGCGGGCAAATCCGGCGATGGTTTTCTCGGTAAACAGAAAGCTGGCATAGTTCCATTCGATCCGCAGCCCTTTGTCGTTCTCGGCTATTGCCAGCGACAGATCGAACTTGGCAACCGGCAGATCGGGGGTGATTTGGCGCTCGATCAGGCCGTCAAACCCGGGCTGGCTGCCCGATTGCGGGATCAGGGTAAACATGATTTGCACCAGCGGCGCATAGGCCAGCGAGCGCGGCGGTTTGAGCGCATCAACCACCATTTCGAACGGCGCCGCCTGATGCGACAGCGCCTCGGTCACGGTCTGGCGGGCCTGTTCCAGAAACGCATTCAGCGTCATGTCATCGCGAATGTCGGTCTTTAGCGCCACGGTGTTGACAAAAAAGCCGATCAGCTCGGCCAGTTCGGGCTGGTCGCGATTGGCAACCGGCGTGCCCACCACCGCATCCTGCCCACCCGACTGGCGATAGATGAACAGCGCAAACGCCGCGTAAAGCAAGCCAAACAGGCTTAGCCCGTGCGCCGTGGCCATGGCCTGCAATTGGCCGGTTTCATCAGCATCCAGATGATCACCGAAATTCGCCCCTTCCAGACGGGCCTGCGGCGGGCGCGGATAATCCAGCGGCAACTGGTGAACCAGCGGCGCATCGGCCAGCTTGTCCTGCCAGTATTGCAGGCTTTGGGCCAGATTGCCGACCTGCACCTCTTTTTGCCAGTAGGCATAGTCAAGATAC
>JALXER010000314.1 GCA_027069385.1 Paracoccaceae bacterium | reverse complement strand
CCGCTTGGCGATAAAACCCTTGCCAAACAGCTAGAGGGCATCGCCCGGGTCTGGACTCGCCCGATCGTGCGGCGCATGGCCGACGAGGTGCTGTCTACGGCGGTGCGCGGGTTGGAGATTAACGTCGAATTCGACGAGAGCTTTTTCGAAGGGGCCGGCATTTATGTTCTTGGCGCGGTGCTCAACCGGTTTTTCGCCAAATATGTTGCGGTCAACAGTTTTACAGAAACCGTTATTCACAGTCCCGACAGGGGGGAGATTGCAAGGTGGCCAGCGATGAGCGGCAAGCGGCGGGTGATCTGACGCGCTTTGAGGCGCTTCAGGCTCATCCCGACCAGTTCCACGTCTTTCAGGCCATGCGCCTGATAGAGGCCGCCTATGCGGACCGGCCGCGCTTTGGCGATTCCCATTTGCCCAAACAGGATGCGGTGCGTCTGAAACAAAAGGTCGATATGGCCTTTGCCCCCTCGACCGTGGCCCGGTTCAAGGCCGCGAAGGGCGAAACCCCGGGCGAATTTGCGCAGTTGATGTTCGGGCTGTTTGGCCCCAACGGCCCGCTGCCCCTGCACCTGACCGAATACGCCTTTAACCGCGAGCATTCGGCCCGCGACCAGACCTTTGCCGCCTTTGCCGACATGTTTCACCACCGCATGTTCAGCCTTTTGTATCGGGCCTATACCTCGGGCGAGCCAAGCGCCAGTTATGACCGTGCCAGCGAAATAGACCGGTTCGCCCAAAAGGTGGCGGCGCTGATCGGTCGCAAGGGCGCGGGGCTGGCGGATCGTGATGCGATGCCCGACCTTGCCAAGCTGCACTATGCCGGTCGCCTGTCGCATGGCACCCGCAACGAAGAGGGCCTGCTGGCGCTGGTCTCGGGGTTTTTCGGCGCGCCCGCCGCGCTGGAAACCTTTGTCGGCACCTGGCTGGAGCTGGACGAAAAAGACATGTGGGAATTGGGCAACCCGCATAAGCCCGCCTTGCTGGGTCAAAGCTGCTCGATCGGATCAAGGGTGTGGACAAGGCAGGCCAAGTACCGGTTCCGCGTCGGGCCGGTGACCCTGAAGGAATACAAACGCCTGTTGCCCGGTGGGAACAGCCTGAAACGCCTGCAAGCTTTGGTGCGCAATTACATGGGTGATGTGTTAATGTGGGACATCAATCTGGTGCTCAAGCGCGGCGAGGCCGAAGTGACCCAATTGGGAAAAACCGGCGGGCAACTGGGCTGGACAAGCTGGATAGGCGAGCCGCCGATGGAAGAAGATTTGGACGATTTATTTATATATGTAGAGCCTGACAAGGCCGGAATATCGCATTAGCGAAAGGGATGGAAAAATGAGTGAGATCAGTAGAGTAGCCCTATTTGGAAAGTTGAACAAACTGGGGTATCAGGCTGTCGAGGGGGCCACGGTTTTTTGCAAGCTGCGCGGCAACCCTTATGTTGAAATGGTGCATTGGCTGCACCAGATCCTGCAAGGGCAGGACAGCGACATTCACCGGATTATCCAGCATTTCGACCTTGACGCGGGCAAGGTTGCCAAGGATTTTACCACCGCGCTCGATGCGCTGCCCCGCGGGGCCAGCAGCATCAGCGACCTGTCCGAACATATGGAGGACACGGTAGAACGCGCATGGGTCTATGCCAGCCTGATGCACAAAAGCCCGCAAATCCGCACGGGGCATCTGATTTTGGGCATGGTGAAAACCAAAACCCTGATGAATGTGCTTTCGGGCATTTCGTCCGAATTTCGCAAGGTCAAACCCGACGAGTTGGCCGATGATTTTTACGATATCGTCGAAGGTTCCCCCGAGGATGGCCTTGCGCCGCAAGACGGCATGGGCGCGGTGCCCGGTGAAGCATCCGAGTCCATGGCCCCCGCGCAGATGGGCGCGGGCGAAGCGTTGGAGGCCTATTGCACCGATCTGACCGAAAAGGCGCGCAATGGCGAAATCGACGCGATTGTCGGGCGGGACGAGGAAATCCGACAGATCGTCGATGTGCTGATGCGCCGCCGCCAGAACAACCCGATTCTGACGGGGGAAGCGGGGGTTGGTAAAACCGCGGTGGTCGAGGGGTTTGCGCTGCGTATCGCGCGCGGTGACGTGCCGCCCGCGCTGCAAGGGGCCAAGCTGCTTGAACTGGATGTGGGGCTGTTGCAGGCCGGGGCCTCTATGAAGGGCGAATTTGAAAACCGGCTGAAACAGGTGATCGAAGAGGTGCAGTCCAGCGAGATTCCGATCATCATGTTTATCGACGAAACCCACACGCTGGTCGGGGCTGGCGGTGCGGCGGGTACGGGCGATGCGGCGAACCTGCTGAAACCGGCACTGGCGCGGGGTACCTTGCGGACCATCGGTGCAACGACGTGGGCCGAGTACAAGAAACACATTGAAAAGGATCCGGCCCTGACCCGGCGCTTCCAGACCGTGATCGTCGATGAACCGGGCGAGGAAAAGGCGATTCTGATGATGCGCGGCATTGTCGGCATGCTGGAAAAACATCACAAGGTGCAGGTGCTGGACGAGGGGATCGAGGCTGCCGTCAAGCTGTCGGCGCGCTATATTCCCGCGCGGCAACTGCCCGACAAATCGGTCAGCCTGATCGATACCGCCTGCGCCCGTGTGGCTATTTCCCAGCACGCGGTGCCCGCCGAGGTGGATGACAGCCAGCGCCGCATTGCCGCGCTGAAAACCGAGCTTGAAATTCTGGGTCGCGACGAAACCGCCGGATATGATTCAGCCGAACGCCGCACCTCGGTCGAGGCGCTGATGACACAGGAACAGGCCCGCCTTGATGACCTGACCACCCGTTGGGAGGCCGAAAAAGCCGTGGTGGAAGAAATTCTCGACCTGCGCGCCAGGTTACGGGCCGAAGGGGGCGAGGTTGACAGCGAGGATGCCGAGGAAGCCCCCGAAGGCGCCGAACTGACCGAAGCGGAACGCGCCGAATTGCTGGCGCAGCTTAAGGCCAAACAGGCCGAGCTGGAGGAATTGCAAGGCGAAAACGCGCTGATCCTGCCGATAGTTGATGCGCAGGCCATCGCGAGCGTGGTTGGCGACTGGACCGGCATTCCGGTGGGCAAGATGGTCAAGAATGAAATCAACACCGTGCTGAACCTCGACGAGGCGTTGTCCAAACGGGTGATCGGGCAGGACCATGCCATGAAGATGATCGCCAAGCGGGTGCAAACCGCCCGTGCGGGCCTCGATAACCCCAGCAAACCCATCGGGGTGTTCATGCTGGCCGGACCGTCCGGCGTGGGTAAAACCGAAACCGCGCTGGCACTGGCCGAGGCGCTGTATGGTGGCGAACAAAACATCATCACCATCAACATGTCCGAATTTCAAGAGGCCCACACCGTCAGCACCCTGAAGGGCGCGCCTCCGGGCTATATCGGCTATGGCGAGGGCGGCATTCTGACCGAGGCCGTGCGGCGCAAACCCTATTCGGTGGTGCTGCTCGACGAGGTCGAAAAGGCCCATTCGGACGTGCATGAAATTTTCTTTCAGGTGTTCGACAAGGGCGTCATGGAAGACGGCGAGGGCCGGATGATCGATTTCAAAAATACCCTGATCCTGCTGACCTCGAATGTCGGGTCGGACCTGATCATGGATATGTGCGCCGACCCCGACCTGATGCCCGATGCGGAAGGTCTGGCCAAAGCATTGCGCGAACCGTTGCTCAAGGTGTTTCCGGCGGCGCTGCTCGGGCGGATTGTGACGATCCCGTATTACCCGCTAAGCCCCGACATGATCGGCCAGATCACCCGGTTGCAGCTAAACCGGATCGTGAAACGGATCGGGGAAACCCACAATGTGCCGTTCTCTTATGATGACGCGGTGGTCAACACCATCGTTGACCGTTGTCAGGAGCTGGAAAGCGGTGGCCGGATGATCGACGCCATTCTGACCAATTCGATGCTGCCCGCCGTTTCGGGCGAGTTCCTGCGCCGGATGATGGAAGGCACCAAGATAAACGCGGTGAGTGTTGGGGTGACCGACGGCGAATTCACCTATACGTTCGAATAGGGGGTCAGGATGTCAGCCAATACCGACGCCGCCGAGGGCACCTTTCGCTGGAAACTGGCGCAGTTTATCGACAGCCCGCGCATTCGTTACTCGATTCTGGGGCTGATCGTGGTCAATGCCATCACGCTTGGCCTGTCCACATCCGATACCATCAGCGCCCATATCGGCGGCCTGCTATGGGTGTTTGACAACATCGTTCTGTGGATATTTGTCGCCGAGATGGCCACCAAAATATTCGCCTATGGGCCTCGGTTTTTCAAATCGGCCTGGAACCTGTTTGACCTGACCATCGTCAGCGTCGGCCTGTTGCCCACAACCGCCAACCTGTCGGTACTGCGCGCCCTTCGGGTGATCCGCGCCATGCGTATTCTGTCGGTGGTGCCACAACTGCGCTCGGTCATCAAGGCCTTGCTCGAAGCGCTGCCGGGCATGGGGGCGGTAATCATTCTGCTGGCCATCGTGTACTATATCTTTGCGGTGATGACGACCATGCTTTATGGCGACGCCTTTCCGGACTGGTTCGGCACCATTGGCGAAAGCCTGTATTCGCTGTTCCAGATCATGACGCTGGAAAGCTGGTCCATGGGCATTGTGCGCCCGGTGATGGATCAGTTCCCCTATGCGTGGATGCTGTTTGTGCCGTTCATTGTTTCGACCTCTTTCGCGGTGCTGAACCTGTTTATCGGTATTCTGGTCAACACCATGCAAGCCGCCGTGGAGGAGGCGCAGGATCAGGAACTGGAGCGCATCCTGAATCTGGTGATGGAAAGCGACCGCAAAACCCGCGAAGAACTGGCGCAGTTGAAGGCGCTGATTGAAAAAGGGCAGGAATAGATGTCGGACAGCCAGAAATTTATCAGCCGCAACCGCGCGCCCCGGGTCCAGATCGAATATGACGTAGAGATTTACGGCGCCCAGAAAAAGATGCAACTGCCTTTTGTGATGGGGGTTATGTCGGATCTGTCGGGGAAATCCGAGGTGGATAAAGGCGCGGTTGCCGATCGCTCGTTTCTGGAATTCGACGTGGACAACTTCGATTCCCGGATGCGCGCCATGAAGCCGCGCGCGGCGTTTTCGGTGCCCAACACCCTGACGGGTGAGGGCAACCTTTCGGTTGATCTGGTATTCGAGAAGATGGAGGATTTCAGCCCCGCCGCAGTTGCCGCCAAGGTGGAACCGCTGCGCAAACTGCTCGAAGCACGTCGGCAGTTGGACAATCTGCTAACCTATATGGATGGCAAGGCGGGGGCCGAGGACCTGCTTGAAAAACTGCTCAAGGACCCGACGACATTCAGGGCGCTGGCGCTGGGCGGCGGCGATGCCCCCGATAAAACCGATGCCGCGTTCGAGGCGCTCAAATCCGCCACGCCGGATCAGGTGCAAGCCCGGGATACCAGCCAGCAAGATGCGCTCGATGCCCTGCGCGCCACGCCACAAGCCCCGGAATCCGACGACGACCCAGAACAGGATATTCTGGCGGCGCTGGCCGACAGTGCAAATGACATCGACGACACCCCGCCCCCCGACCCGCTGGCAGGGATTGAGTTTGACGCGGTGGAGGAGGAGGCCGAAGAGGCGGACCCTCTGGCCAATCTGGAATTTGATGTCGAGGAAGAGGCGGAGGAAGTGGACCCTCTGGCCAATCTGGAATTCGACGTAGAGGACGAGGCAGAGGAAGAAGACCCTCTGGCAGGGATCGAGTTTGACACGGTGGAGGAGGAGGCCGAGGAGGCTGATCCTCTGGCCAATCTGGAATTCGACGTTGAGGACGAGGCGGAGGAAGCCGACCCTCTGGCGGGGATTGAATTTGATACGGTTGACGAGGAGACCGAGGAGGCTGACCCTCTGGCCAATCTGGAATTCGACGTCGAGGAAGAGACGGAAGACGAAGGCCCTCTGGCGGGGATCGAGTTTGATGCGATGGAGGAAGAGTCCGAGGAGGCTGATCCTCTGGCCAACTTGGAATTTGACGGAGAGGACGAATCGGAGGACGAAGACCCTCTGGCGGGGATTGAATTTGACGCGGTGGAGGAGGAGGCCGAGGAGGCTGACCCTCTGGCCAATCTGGAATTTGACGTCGAGGAAGAGATCGAAGAAGCCGACCCGCTGGCTAGTCTGGAATTCGACGTTGAGGACGAAGCCGAGGAAGAAGACCCTCTGGCGGGGATTGAATTTAATGCGGTGGAGGAGGAAGCCGAAGAGGCCGACCCGCTGGCCGATCTGGAAATTGATGTTGAGGATGAGGGGGAGGAGGACCCGCTGGCTGGGCTTGATGACGCCGGGGACGAAGAGGCGCTGGCGGATATTGATCTTGATGACGGTGATCCGACCGATGACGAGGGCGGGGAGCCGGACGATAGCGAGGCGCAGCCCGCCAAGCCGGAATTTACCCCCGATTTTGGCACCATGGACGCGCCGGCGTTGAAGGACGAGGCCGGTGCGCGGCGCAAGTTCCGCATCGCGGTGCTGGGGGATTTCTCGGGGCGCGGCAACCGTGGCGATCTGGAAACCGGCGAGGCGCTGGGCAAACGTAAGGGCTTCAAGCTCGATTTCGACACGATGGAACAGGTCGTGCAGCGCTTTCGCACCACTCTGACCTTGCCGCTGGGCAATGATGGCACGGCGGTCGAGGTGGAACTGAACGAGCTTGACGACCTGCACCCTGATGAACTGTTCGAGAATGTAGAGCTGTTTTCCGAGTTGAATATGCTGCGCAGCAATCTCAAATCGGGGCGCAATCTGGATGCGGCGATTGCCCGGATGCAAAGCTGGGGCGACGAGTTCGGCAGCTTCAAACTGCGCTCCAGAAAGCGGGCAAAGGGCAGTGCGGCACCGGCCGATATGCGCCTGTCGGATTTCCAGAACCTGATTGGCGATACCGCCCCGCGCGCCGAAGCCAGCGAGGCCAGCGACCTGATCAGCCGCATTATCGGCCCGCAGATCAAGGCTGCCGATGACGCGGGCACCGAGGAAATGATCGCGGTGGTGGATCGGGCGATTTCGGCGGCGATGGGCAGCGTGCTGCATCACCCCGATTTCCAGACGGTCGAGGCCGCGTGGCGCTCGATCGAGTTGCTGAGCCGAAGGGTGGAAACCAGCGCCGAACTGGAAATCGTGGTCTATGACCTGTCGGTAGAGGAGTTTACCGCCGATCTGGCCAGTGTTGAAAACATGGCCGAAACAGGGCTGTTCGACATGCTGGTCGAAAAGCCGCGCCTTGATGAAAGCGCCGGCCCGATCTCGGCGGTGGTGGGCCTGTATACATGGGAAGAAACCCCGACCCACGCCGAGGTTCTGGCGCGGATGGCACGGATTTGTGCCCATATGGATGCGCCGTTTATCTCGGCTGTTTCCACGGGTTATCTGGCGCTGAAACCCGAGGACCGGCACCCGCTGACCATCAAGACATGGGATGCGCTCCAGGCCCTGCCCGAGGCCAAATACCTTGGCCTTGCCACCCCGCGCTTTTTGATGCGCATGCCCTATGGCAAAAAGACCGACCCGATCGATGCTTTCGCGTACGAGGAGTTCAACACCCGCGACGGGATGCGCAGCCTGCTGCTGGCCAATCCGGCGGTGCAGGTGGCGGTGTTGCTGGCCAAGACCAAGTCGGATCAGGGGGCCAAAATGCGCCTTGGCAGCGTTCTGGCGCTGGACGATATGCCGTTCCACTATATGACCGATCAATATGGCGATCAGGTGGCCTTACCCTGCACCGAACGGCTGCTGAATGTGCGTACCGCCGCCGATACCGTGGCGCGCGGCTTTATGCCGGTGCTGTCGGTGCAGGGGCAGAACGTGGTCAAACTGGGGTCGTTTCACGCGGTGGGCGGTGGCGAATTGCTGGGCATCTGGTCGGGCGAGGATGCCAAGCAACTGGGCACCGTCGCGGGCGAGGATGTGTCTATCGGGTTGTCGAGCACCGGCGAGGCCGGTGCGCCCGACGAGGGCGGCACCAAAGCGCCCGCGCCTGCCAAAAGCGGCGGCGGTGATGATGACGATGACGACGACATGGATCTGGGCTTTGACATGGGCGGCGACGATGACGACGACATGGATCTTGGCTTTGATCTGGGTGGCGATGACGATGACGGCGGCTTTGATCTGGATATGGGCAATGATGATGACGGCGACATGGACCTTGATCTTGACGCGCTGATGTCGGGCGATGACGACGACGATGACGGCGGGCTTGACGATCTGTTATCGGGGTTTGGCGACGATGATGATGACGATGATGACGACGATATCGATCTGGATTTAGACGCATTGCTGGGGGATTTGTAATGACCGAAGAAAACAACACCGAAGAGCAGGTCGTGCTGGTCAGCTTCGAGGAAAACTATTGGTTGTTAGAGGGCGAAACCTATATCAGCGCGGTTTTGTCTGCCGAGGAATACTATCCCACGCCGGTGATTTGCCGGACCTATGCCGACATGTTTGATTTGCAATTCAGCTTGCCCGAGGGCACACTGGTGGGAAATCTGTGGGCGATCAACCCGCTGATTATTGAACGGCTTCATAAGCTGGAACACATTGTTATTGAAGAAAAATAATTAGACTACCCTGTACTATTTTTAAAATAGGAGCATATGATGGCAGCAGATATTGTTCTCGAAAACAGGCAAATCCGCCTGAAAGGGCCGCTTGGCCCCGAAAAGATGATGCTGGTTCGTGCCGATATCAAAGAGGGGCTTTCCAAGGTTACCGAAACCGATATCCAGTTCATTTCGCCCGATCATGACCTGAAACTGGAAGACGTGGTCGGCCAGCGCCTTTCGCTCGAAGTCGATGACGAAAGCGGCGAAACCCGTCATTGGCATGGTCATTGCGTCTCGGCGGCTTTCGAGGGGCGCTTTGGCGGGCAGGGGTTGTTTCGTTGTGAAATGCGCCCGTGGTTGTGGTTTCTGGGCCTGCACGCGGATTGCAAGATTTTTCAGGAAAAATCGGCGCTGGAGGTCATCAAGCAGATATTCGGCGACCGCGGGTTTTCGGATTTCAAGGACAAGACCTCGGCCACATACGAAAAACGCGAATATCTGGTGCAGTATCGCGAATCCGATCTGGAATTTGTCAGCCGTCTGATGGAGGAGGAGGGGATATACTATTTCTTCACCCATGACGATTCAAAGGAAACGCTGGTGCTGGCCGATGGTTCGGGGTCGCATGTGGCGGTCAAGGACGCGGCGGAAATCAAGTTTACCTTTGGTGAAAGCGAGTACAAGCGCGATCAGGACCATATTTTCGAATGGAAAACCGCCGAAAGCGTCAATACCGGCAAGGTGACGCTGACCGACTATAATTTCAAGAAACCGACCACCGATCTGAAAGGCGTCACCGCGCTGCCCAAGGGCAAGCACAGCCATAAGGACATAGAGGTCTACGACTATCCGGGCATTCACGACACCGCAGATTTTGGCAAAACCCGCACCCGTATCCGCGCCGAGGCGTTCGCGGCAAGGTTCAAGCGGGCCAAGGCCAAGGGCAATGTGCGCCACATGGCCGCCGGGGCTACCTTTACCCTCAAGGACCACCCGCGCGAGGAGGTGAACAAGGAATATCTGGTTATCTCGGCCCACCACGCCCTGCAAATCGAAACCGACGAGGACAAGGACAAACAGGCCGATAACGCGCTGGACCCCCATCACGACGACGACCGGGACAAGGACAAGGACGGCAAAAAACAATCTTATGAAAGCTCATTCGAGGTGCAGCTAAAGGCGGACCCGTTCCGCGCACCGATCACCACACCGCGCCCGATCATTCCGGGGCTGCAAACGGCGGTGGTGACCGGCCCGGGCGGAGAAGAGATTTACACCGACGAATACGGCCGCATCAAGGTGCAGTTCCATTGGGATCGAGACGGGCAGAATGACGAAAAAACCACCTGTTTTATCCGCGTGGTCCAGCCGGTCTCGGGGCAGGGCTGGGGGGCGTTCCAGATTCCGCGCATCGGGCAAGAGGTCGTGGTGCAGTTCGAGGAAGGCAACCCCGACCGGCCGATCGTGACCGGTATGCTCTATAACGAGGCCAAGAAACATCCGTTCGAGTTTCCGGCCAACAAAACCCAGTCGGGGATCAAGACCAATTCGTCCAAAGGGGGCGGGGGGTTTCATGAACTGGTGTTCGAAGACAAGAAAGACGAGGAATTCGTACGCCTGCAATCCGAAAAGGATTATAAGGAAACCATCAAGAACAACGCCGAGATATCGATCGGGTTCGAAAAGACCGACCCGGGGGATCTGACCCAGAAGATCTATCACAACAAGACCGAGGAGGTCGAAACCGGCGACCATTCCCTGGCGGTCAAAAGCGGCAACCAGATGATCGACATTGCCACCAACCGCACGGTGTCGGTCGGGGCCGATGAAACGGTAACGGTTGATGCAAACAAAACCGACAATATCAGCACCAACTATACGATTGATGTCGGTTCAACGCTGGCGATCAGCGCGGGGACGGAAATATCGCTGAAGGTGGGGGGCACCTCTATTGTGCTGACCTCGTCGGGCATCGCCATTTCCGCGCCGCAGTTTACCGTCGATGCGACCGGCAAGACCGAGATCAAGGCCGGCGGGGTGTCCACCATCAAGGCGGGCGGCGCGCTGAACCTGGAAGGCGCGATGGCCACGTTGGAGGCCAAGGGCATGACGACTGTAAAATCCGGTGCTATCCTGACGGTTCAGGGTAACCTTGTGAAGATTAACTAGGGGGGGCATGAACATGAATGATAAATCTGCCTTCACCGGGTTGGTCAAACTGGACAAGCGCACCGCGGGCGAGGTGGTGCGTCTGGGCAAGGTCAAGTTTCCCTTCCGGCCCGAAACCAAAAACAATGATCCGGTGGTCAAGCTGATCGAGGAACTGGTGGCGCAAAACCTGATGATGGATGCGTTGAAAATTCTGGCGCTGGCCCTGCCCCCGCGCGAAGGGATCTGGTGGGGCTGTCTGGCGGCGCGCGATACCACAATGGTTGACGGAGAAAAGACCAAGGCGCTTGAAGCGGCGGAAAACTGGGTGTTCAAGCCCTGTCAGGAAACCAAAAAGGCGGTCAAGAAATATGCCGAAGAACCCGGAGAGGCCGACCTGATGATGGCCGAGGCCGCCTATAGCGTGCCGCTGCCCGATGACGAGGAGCCTCCGACCGCGCCGCCACAACTGGTTGGTTTGCTGATCTTTTCCGCGCAACTGAAATCGTTCTTTGCGCATGACCTGCCCGAGGATATCAACCGTCAGGGCCAGCTATTGCTGGCGCGCGGTCTGGATGTGGCCAAGGGGGGGAACGGTCAACTTGAATCGGAATTGGAAAGTAACAAAACCGACAGTGTTCAATAGATTTTGCTGTTGACCGGTGTGAAAACCGGCTAAACTGTCGCCAAAAGGGAGACACATCATGGGGCAACCCGCCGCGCGCGTTCTTGATATGCATGCCTGCCCGCTGGCCACACCGGGCACGCCGCCGATCCCCCATGTGGGCGGGCCGATCCTGAAACCGGGTGCGATCAACATCATGATCGGCGGGATGATGGTGGCAACGGTGGGCAGCATGGCCATGTGTGTCGGCCCGCCCGATGCGGTCGCCAAAGGCTCGGCCACGGTGTTGTTTTGCGGTCAGGGGGCGGCCCGCATGGGGGATTCATGCGTGCATGGCGGGGCGATCACCGCCGGTTTTGCCAAGGTTTTGATTGGAGGGTGATAGGGCCAGATGGGCTTGTCATTACAGATACAAGGGTCGGGCGCGATCCCCGGAGGCGGCGGCAATGCCGTGATGCAGGGCGGCGCGCTGACCATCGGGCGTGCCGATAGCAACGATCTGGTGTTGCCGGACCCGGAGCGGGTGATTTCCTCGCGCCATTGCGTGATCGAACAGCGCGGCGGCGATTATGTGGTGATGGACATTTCCACCAACGGCACCTTTCTGAATTATACGCCGCAGCCGCTCGGGCCGGCCCCGTCGCCGCTGAACCACGGGGATTTGCTGAAAATCGGCAATTATGAATTGCGGGTGGAAATCACCGATGGTCTGGGTGCGCCGGGGATGGACCCTTATGCCAACATTGCTCCGCCCGCGCCCGACGATCTGCTGCTCCCGCCCGAGGGCGAGGCCCCGCAGGGCGGTTTTGTCGGCGGGCTGGACGATGTGGGGCTTGCCTCGGGAAGCGGCGATGCCATTGCCGACCTGCTTGGCGATGCGCCGCTTAAGGGGCCGGATGCAAGCGTGCTGGCCGCGCCGCGCCCCGACCCCGCCCCGCTGATCCCCGAGGACGAGGATATTTTCGGCCCCGGTCCCGATACCTTTGAAGGGCAGGTGCAAAGCGAGGCGGACCATATGGCTTCGGCCCATGACTATTTCGCCGCGCCGACCTCGCAACCCGTGGCGGGCGGGATGATCCCCGATGACTGGGATCTGAACGAAAGCGCCGCACCGGCAGCGCAACCCGCCCCCCGAC
>JALXER010000313.1 GCA_027069385.1 Paracoccaceae bacterium | reverse complement strand
CAAGCGCCATTCACCCCCGGAATATTTGTGAAAAGAAGAAGGGTAGTGACTTCCAATTTTCACAAATACTCTCAGGGGGGAGCGACGAATGTCGCGAGGGGGCGGAACGCCCCCCGACCGACCGCAAGTCGGCCCTCCCGCAGTCCAGCCTTGTGTTTGGCTTGCCAAACACAAGGCTGGACTGCGGGAGGGCCTTGTCATTGAGAACCCGGTTTTTGCATCATAGAGTCAGGTAATTATACAGAGCATTTCATCGTTATGGTCGGCCTGCCAGGTGGTTTCGGGGGCAGAGCGGCTGCGGGTGCGGGCAAGGTTCCAGGCGGGCTGCGGGGCCCGAGCGGGGCTGATATGCCAGCGGCTTTCAACCCCTTGCGCGCCTCCGTCCCCCGGGGTCAGGATCAGCGGCAACGGCCGGGACTTGCCGGACCCGGCCCCGGTCTGGGCGGCCAGATTCAACCGCCGGACCGGGGTAAGCGATGTCGGCTCGGGCAATTCAACGACCACCGTTGCCAGCACACCGCTGCGCAGGGTTTCGGCCATGCACCACAGCAGGTCATCATTGTTGCGTGGCGTCATATAGATGATCCGCCCCGGGTCCATATAGGCGGACAGGCCATAGGGGCTGATCTGCCCGGCCACCCAACCGGGGCGGATCCACGCCACCGGTCCGGACAGTTGCGCCGCAGCCACCGCCGCCAGCAAAACCCGCGACGGCCCGCAAAATTCGTGCACCCGCCCCAGCATCAGACCGGCCCCCTCAAAGAGCCGGATTTTGGGCAGGGTTATGCTGTTTTGTTGATCCAGAATCATGTGATGTGGCCAAGTGTTTGCTTTATGTTCTCACTCTGTGCCACTTTTGGCAAGCAACAATCACACCGCTTTCGCCAGGATCTGGCGGCGATTTCGTTAAAATAGCATTAAAGCCCGCTCCACGCGCCCTCGCAGTATTGATCCGCGGACCCGCGAGCGTGTTGCTGAACCGGATTTTCGAATTTGCAACCATGAGGCCACGATGAACCAGATATACTTTGCCACCAACCGCAATATGCTGACCGAAACCCCGGGCAGTTTCGGAGCCAGATTCAATCCGGACAAGCCCACCTATTTTCGGGTCGGCAAGGCAAATGTGCCCAAGGCAGGCAAAACCGGCTATCGGGTTGATCCGGCCTCGGTTCAGGTGTTTGCCCAAGACCCCGGCCAGAATGGCAAGGACATGGTGCTTGGCAGCCACAAGGCGTTCACCGATATCCGCGCCACCTTGGCCAAAAAGGACAACGCCCGCGATATTATTCTGTATATTCACGGCTTTGCCACCGGGTTTAATGAATCGCTGGAGCGCGCCAGCCAGTTATGCGATGCCTATCTTTCGCCGGCCAATATGGGCGGGCGCAACCTGTCGAGCAAAAAGACCGGCCCGCGCAAACCGCTGGTGTTCTGTTTCTCGTGGCCCTCGGACGGCACCAGTTTTGGCAACGGTATTTCGAATAACCACAAACCACCCAAATGGGCCTATTTCAGTGATCGCGACGATGCCAAGTCCTCGGGGGTGGCTATGGCGCGCAGCCTCTCGAAGCTGTTCACGTTTCTGGACAAGCTGGACCCGGGCGAGTTGTGCAACCAGCGGATCCATCTGGTGGCGCACAGCATGGGGGCCTATGCGTTGCGCCATGCGCTTCAGGCGCTGAAATCCGAACTGGGCGGCGGGCGCCTGCTGCGCATTCTGGAAAACGTGTTTCTGATGGCCGCAGACGAAGACGCCGATGCGCTGAACCATGAATACAAGCTGAAACCGCTGATAGAGCTGGCCCGGCAGGTGCATGTTTACCACGCCCATAACGATACGGTGCTGGCGGTCAGCGACTGGACCAAGTCAAACCCGGACCGGCTGGGTGAAAACGGCCCGATCAAGCTGTCGGACACCATCAATAGGGTGATCTCTATCGATTGTGCCGACGTGGCCTTTACCCGCCTGCGCGATGCGCACCACCAGTATTACCGCCTAAGCCCCAAGGTGATCAACGACGTGCGCGCCGTTCTGCGCGGTGAACGCCACGACCGTATCAAAGGGCGTGCTGTGGTCGAGCAGGGGCGCAGTTACCGGATTAAAAAGGAGAAGTGAAATGGGATTTCTGGGAACAGACGGGTTTAAAAACTCGGTCGCAATTCTAAGCGTAGGCGTCGCAGCAACGGCGGCGTGGTTTTCCTTTCAGGCAGATAGTGCCGCCGGCCAACTGGCCCGCGACTTCAGCCGCTCGAAATACTCGCTGGAAACCTTTCAAGCCAGTATTCAGTACTTTAACGCGCTTGAAAATGCTGATACCCCCGACGAACGGAGCCGGTATTGCACCATTCTGCGGCATCTGGGTAATGCCGAATTCAACAGCGCCCACACCAATCGAATTCTGAACCTGCTGCGCGTTTTCATCGAGAATAGCGCCAGCTACAATACAAAATTTTCCGACGAAGAAACCCGGTGTGAAACGCAAGTCTATGATCAAGCCTTTAATGCCGAAGCGGTGCTGGCGCGGTTTGGCGATTTGACCTTTGATTTCTCGACCCCGTTCCCGAGCGACCCGCCGCCCAGTAACGACGCAGTTTTTAGGGTAGTGCTGGCCTCTTACCAACTGTCCCAATGTGCCAAAGCATGGGGGGATTTCGGTAAGGTAACGGCGTATCTTAAAGACGCTGAAAACCATTACGTTGCATCGCTTTACAACACCGGGCGGCATTACGCGATTGCTATCGCAAACAGCGACTTGGAATCCAACAATCGGGTTTTGGCGGATATCCGCGATTTGGGAAGTCAGGCGCAAAGAGCAATCATTGAAGCCCAAGGCGGAAAGGACCCCGTGCCGCAAGTTCTTGTGGACAACATAGCGGAATTCGCCCGCGCATTTCCCAGCACCAACCCCAATTGGGAACCAGTATTGAACAAAGATCAATGCGGGTAGGGTCGTCAGGTCGGGGGATGAAATTGCGGCATTACGAATTGTGAGGCAACTCCCTCTTGAATCACCGGTTCAAATCCTTCACAAGTCGGGAAAGCCGATAAATGACAGGAAACGTGATGTCCGCAGAACAGCAGCCAAAACCGACCGAAGATATTTCCGTTCGCGAGACCTTCGGGATTGATGTTGACATGATGGTCAAGGGGTTTGAAGAGCGCACGGACCGCGTGCCCGAAATCGATCCGACCTACAAGTTCGACCCCGACACCACCCGCGCTATTCTGGCCGGGTTCAGCCATAACCGGCGGGTGATCATTCAGGGATATCACGGCACCGGTAAATCGACCCATATCGAACAGGTGGCAGCGCGGCTTAACTGGCCGACGGTGCGGGTGAACCTCGACAGCCATATCAGCCGGATCGACCTGATCGGCAAGGATGCAATCAAGCTGCGCGACGGGGTTCAGGTGACCGAATTTCAAGAGGGCATCCTGCCATGGGCCTTGCGCAACCCCGCAGCCATCGTGTTTGACGAATACGATGCAGGCCGCCCCGATGTGATGTTCGTGATCCAGCGGGTGTTGGAGACCGACGGCAAGCTGACGCTGCTCGACCAGAATGAAATCATCACGCCGCACCCTTATTTCCGCCTGTTCGCCACGGCCAATACCGTTGGTCTGGGCGATACGACCGGGCTGTATCACGGGGTGCAGCAGATCAACCAGGCCCAGATGGACCGCTGGTCGATTGTGACGACGCTCAACTATCTGTCCCATGATGCCGAATCGATGATCGTGCTGGGCAAGGCACCGCATTACAACAGCGAAGAAGGCCGCAAAACCATCGCGCAGATGGTAACGGTTGCCGACCTGACCCGCACCGCGTTCATGAACGGCGATATTTCGACGGTGATGAGCCCGCGAACGGTGATCAACTGGGCGCAAAACGCCGAGATCTTCCGCGGTGATATCGGCTTTGCTTTCCGGCTGACCTTTCTAAACAAGTGCGATGAACTGGAACGCCAGACCGTGGCCGAATTCTATCAGCGCTGTTTTGATGAAGAACTGCCCGAAAGCGCGGTAAGCATCAGCCTGGGCTGACCACTATTCCTGACCCCGACCGGGCGCTCCCGCCTGCTGTCGGCATCATTGCTTGCGCAATGAGCCTCCAGCAGTTGGGCGGGGCGTCTGCCTCTGCGGGGAGCCGCAAGCGGCCCCCCTTATCGGCAGAGCTTGTGCATGCACAAGCAGGGGGCCAGCCCCCTCTGGCGCAAGCGCCATTCACCCCCGGGATATTTGGGAAAAGAAGAAGATGAGACTTCATTCTTCCTTAAGTACTTTCAGGGGGGAGCGACGCATGTCGCGAGGGGGCGGAACGCCCCCCTACCGACCGCAGGTCGGCCCGGCCCAAACGGAAGTCGTGTTTGCGCAAGCAAACGCGGCTGGAGTGCGGGAGAGCGCCGGTTTGGGGCGTTAGTTATCGGGTTTGAACCAACTGGTCGCTTGCGCGTTTGCGGGCGGGTGGTCGGTGCGCATTTTGGGGCCAAAGCTCAGGGATACCAGGGCGCCCAGCAGCAAAAAGGCAACGAATGCCGCCAGCGCGCCGGCCAGCAGCTTTTTGGTGGAAAACGGGCGTTGGCCATAGACCTTGCCGGTTTGGCCGTTAACCGACATGCGATAGCGCCGCCCTTCCAGCGAATAGTGGGTTATCCACACCGGCAGCAGCAGGTGCTTGAAGCTTTGCTTGGAAAACGTGCTGGTGCTGGAGGTGATCTTTTGCGCATCGCCACCGATATCGGCCTTGATCCAGTCACGAATTTTGACCCGCATAAATTCCTGACCTTCCAAATAGCCGTCTTCCAGCCCGACCGTATGGTTTTCCGCCCTGAAACCGGCCAGAAATTCGGTTTGATAGGTTTCCAGATTTCCCAGCGGCCACGGGGTCAGCGCGTCCTTGAATTCGGCCGAGACCGATTGCGACCCCGACACCAGCACATCGTCAAACGCGCCGCTCACGGTTCCCGACACCTTGGTCCAGACCATGCGGCGGTTTTTGCCGCTCCCGACCCGACGACCGCGCTTGCCGGTATAATCGGTGACCGAGTAGGCATCATAGGTCCATGTCGGCACATAAACTCCGGCGAAATGTTCGACCGCGGCGGCGCTGGAAATATGGCTGGGCGCAAACCAGCGCGCCTTTAGCCACTTGTGCATCACCTCGTGCGCCTGTTTTTCGCGCACCGCAAAGGGCAGCAGGCCTTGCGGCACGATATGGCGTTGCAGAGTCACATCGGCAACGATGGCGCTGTCGCAAAACGGGCACAGGCGCGAGTGCTCGTCGGCGTCAAATTCAATACTGGCCCCGCAGGTTTCGCAGTTCAGCGACGGAGTTTCGACGGTTTCGAAATCCAAGCCTTTGCGGATATGCTCCAACAGGTCGTGTTCGACCTGCGCGGCTTCGTCATCCACATGGGGCACCTCGACCTCGGCCTCGCAATGGGTGCAAACCATGGCCGCTGCACCCGGATCAAAGCGCAGATCGGCACCGCAATTGGGGCAGGGAAAGTGGCGCTGGTCACGGCGGGTTTCATCGCCTTTGGACAGGGGCGGCGGTGGGGGTGGTGTATTCATCAGTGTGAATTCTTGGAAAGCTGCTCGATACGCCAACCCATAGCCTCGAACGCAAACTGGGACGAACCCGAGCGCAGCCAGTCCACATAGAACGTCCAGACCAGAATGGCGATAACCGCCCAGATCGCCGCGGCAACCCAGCCTTTGGTACGGGCGCGGCGGGTCAGGCTGTCCCCGTCGAATTCCTTGTGCCCTTCAATGGCCAGGATCAGGGATTTAAGCGCCGACATGCCGAAATAGACCATGCCCGCACAAATAATTGCCAACGATATAACAAAGGTTGAAATACTATCCATTTTCGGCCTCGAAAAAACAAATCTCTCCGGCCTTGCGACCGGAGAGATCCTGATCGGCGCAGCCTAGTTCAGGGCGGCGTCGGTAATCATGTGGGTCCATGCGCCGGTCGGCTCCATGGTGATCACGGGGTTATCCCCGCCGGCCAGCAGGGTTGCCACGGTGCGGGCATAGGCCGCCTCGTCCAGCGAACCGTCGGAACCGGCGGTCAGCTTGGCAATTTCGCCCATCATGCGGGTCTGGTGCTCGATGGTCTGGGCACCGGTTTCATCATAGTCCAGCACGATTTCTGCAGCTGCGTCGGGGTTTTCCTCGGCCCATTTCCAGCCCTTCATAGAGGCGCGCACAAAGCGGGTCATGCGATCGACAAAGGCCGGATCATCCAGATTGGATTCGAGCACATACAGCCCGTCTTCCAGCGTCGCAACGCCCTGATCCTCGTATTTGAACACGGTCAGTTCTTCGGGGGTCAGGCCCGCATCGATGATCTGCCAGTATTCGTTATAGGTCATGGTCGACACACAGGCCGCCTGCCCCTGAAGGATCGGGTCCACGTTGAAGCCCTGTTTCAGAACCGTCACGCCATCGTCGCCACCATCGGTGGACAGGCCCAGATGCGCCATCCAGCTCAGGAACGGAAATTCGTTGCCGTAGAACCATACGCCCAGCGTTTTACCGGCGAAATCGTCGGTGGTTTCAACGCCGGCATCCTTGCGACAGGTCAGCATCATGCCCGAACTGGCAAAGGGCTGTGCGATATTCACCAGCGCCAGACCTTTTTCGCGTGCGGACAGCGCCGAAGGCATCCAGTCAACCACCACATCGGCACCGCCACCGGCGATAACCTGGGTCGGCGACACATCGGGGCCACCGGCCTTGATTTCGACATTCAGGCCCTCATCCTCGTAATAGCCGTTCTCCAGCGCCACATAGTACCCGGCGAATTGCGCCTGGGTGACCCATTTCAGTTGCAGGGTCACGTCGTCCTGTGCCTGCGCTGCAAAGGCGCCAAAGCCAAGCGAAGCCGCCAGCAATCCTGTTGTAAAAAGTTTCATGTATTGTTTCTCCCTTGTTGATCGGCTACCGCTGCTTGCGCATAGACGGATGCCAGAATGTGGCCGCTCGCTCCCCGAGCGCTACCAAACCATAAAACGCGGAACCGGCGATTGCCGCAACCACTATTTCCGCCCAGACCAGATCCAGCTCTAGCCGACCCGCCCCTGTGGAAATCCGAAACCCCATGCCAAAGATGGGGGAACCAAAGAATTCTGCCACGATGGCACCGATAAGCGCCAGGGTGGAACTGATCTTCAACCCGTTGAAAATAAAGGGTGCCGCGGCGATCAATCGCATTTTAAACATCGACTGCCAATAGGTGGCCGAATAGGTGCGCATCATGTCGTTCTGGATCGAATCCGTTGCCGAAAGCCCCTGAACCGTATTTACCAGCATCGGGAAAAAGATCATGATCACCACGACCGCCGCCTTTGATTCCCAGCCAAAACCGAACCACATCACCAGAATCGGAGCCATGCCGATAATCGGCAGCGCCGCCACAAAGTTGCCCACCGGCAGCAGGCCGCGTTTCAGAAAGTCCGAGCGGTCAATAGCCAGCGCGGTCAGAAACGCCGCCGAACAGCCGATGGCATAGCCGGTCAACGCCCCCCAGACAAAGGTCTGGTAAAAGTCGAGCAGCAGGGTCATTTTGTTGGTGACAAACGCATGAAAGATCATCGAGGGTGGCGGCAGGATCACCGGCGAGACCTCTAGCCCGCGCACGATCAGTTCCCACATCAGGATAAGGGTGATGCCGAAAATGGCCGCCGAGACGATGCTTTGCCAGCGGCCCGGCTTCTGGCGCGCAATCCAGATGTTGATGCCCCAGCCGATAGCCCAGACAAACAGCGCTGCAATGACAAGCATCATTTGACAAATCCCATACGTTTTTTCACCACGGTTTCGGTTTGTCCCACGATCGAGACCAGCACCGCCGCCAAAGTTGCCGCCGCGATCAGCGCGGCCCAGATCAGGATGGTTGTGCCCACATAGCTGCCCTGCAACATACGCGCCCCCAGCCCGCCGTTTTGCGAGATGGTCAGCTCTCCGACAATCGCCCCGACCAGCGATGCCGCCACGCCGATTTTAAGCGAGGTAAACAGGTACGGCACCGAAGAGGGCAGCCGCAGCTTCCAGAACACCTGCGACTTGTTCCCCGACCAGGTACGCATCTGGTCCAGTTGCATCGCATCGGGGCTGCGCAGCCCCTTGACCATGCCGACCACCACGGGGAAAAAGCTCAGATAAGCCGAGATAATCGACTTGGGCACCAGCCCCGACACGCCAATCGAGTTCAGCACCACGATGATCATCGGGGCCAATGCCAGAATGGGGATGGTCTGGCTGGTAATCACCCATGGCATCACCGAGTTGTTCATTGCCTTGTTATGCACAATCCCCACCGCCAGCAAAATACCCAGCCCGGTGCCAAAGACAAAGCCCAGCATTGTCGCACTTAGGGTCAGCCAGACATGCCTGAGCAGGTTTCTGGGGTCGCCGGCAACCTTGGCGATCCGCTCCCAAAACGGTTTGCCCTCGGTGCGATCCCACTTTTTGATTATCCGGGCACCGGTCGATTTCCACAACTCCTCGCCAATCTGGTCAGGGGTCGGGAGGCGCGGCTTTTTCTGGGTCCATGTGTCGGCTACCAGCTCGGTAAAGGTCAATTCATACCCGCCGCGCTTGGCCTTGTCATAGGCCCAGTTGCTGTTCAGCACCACGGCAAAGGCATACCACAGCGCAATAATCACCGCGACCACCACCAGTACCGGCCAGACGTTCTTGCGAAAACCGCTCATGCCAACCCCCGTAGGGTGCGTGGTCCCCACGCACCGCTAATCGATTCCGACCTACGCATCATCATGCCCCGCGCGCAAAGCATCGCGTATGCGGTTGGACAGGTTCAGGAATTCCTGCGTTTCACGAATTTCAAGCGGGCGCTCGCGGGGCAAGGTGGTCTCGATCACCTCGGTAACCCGACCGGGGCGCGGCGACATTACGACGATCTTGGTCGACAGATAAGCCGCCTCGGGGATCGAATGGGTCACAAACCCGATGGTCTTGTTGGTTCTGGCCCACAGTTCCAGCAACTGTTCGTTCAAATGGTCGCGCACAATTTCATCGAGCGCCCCGAACGGCTCGTCCATCAGCAGGATATCGGCGTGAAAGCTAAGCGCCCGCGCGATGCTGGCCCGCTGTTGCATCCCGCCGGACAATTGCCACGGAAACTTGTTTTCGAACCCGGTCAGATGCACAAGTTCCAGCACCTCTTTGACCCGCGCGTCATGCTCGGATCTGGGCACCCCCATGATTTCCAGCGGCAGTTTGATATTGCCGGCAATGGTGCGCCACGGGTACAGCCCCGCCGCCTGAAACACAAAGCCGTAAGCGCGTTTCAGCCGTGCCTCGCGCGGGGTCATCCCGTTGACCGTCACACTGCCGCCCGTGGGCTGCTCCAGGTCCGCCAACACCCGCAAGAACGTGGTTTTCCCGCAGCCCGAAGGCCCGATAAAGCTAACGAACTCGCCCTTTTTAATCGTCAGGTCCACGTCTTTCAACGCATGCACCGGCCCGTCATTGGTCTCGAATGTCAGGCTGAGCTTTTCGGCCTTTATGACCACATCGTTTTTCATTTCATCAATCATAAGAATAAAGCTTCCCTATCGTCATAGGTACCAAAAATGCGCCAACCACCATTGCCATAATTTCCCGCCTATCAACGGAAAGAAAACTACTTGTATCCTCCCCGCCCCAAGAAATTCTGATGCATGCATACAGAAGATGAACGACAACCATTACGGTAGGAACAGACCCCAGGAAGATTGATTGGTCCTCGCCTTTCCCTGCCGATATCATTGTGCGGATAGCCAATCTCCAAAAGGGAAACAACACGATTCCAAAGGGAAAAGTGAAAAGAAAGACTGTCCCCACAACCGTTATGATCATTGGCAATGCCCAGATGAAAATAACCCCCAATTCGTCACCAATGACATTCGAGAATAAAAAAGTCTCCAACACGAATGAAATTAGCAGTGTCAGAAAAACTGTCTTGTACAAAAAGCCAGTGTAATCTGTCACACCGAGGGAAGCCGAGCTAGACGAGCCCTTTGCCAGAGGTTCCCCCCCAACGCCCGTTTCATTTTCCTTTTGCAAAGTTAAACCCCGCTATCCGGTATGCCCGAGCGTTCAACCGGCCGTGGCGCGGTCAGGTCTTTCCACTGGCTCAGCGCTTTGTTCACCGTTGCATTCGGTTCGCGCGCCACAAATTCGCCGTGGCCTTCCTGCGTTTTGATCTCGCCATCCATTACGGCCACCTGCCCGCGCGTCAGCGTATAGCGCGGCAGGCCCTTGACCTGCTTGCCCTCGAACACGTTGTAATCAATGGCAGATTGCTGGCTGTCGGCGGTTATGGTCTTCTCCTTCTCAGGATCCCAAACCACAAGGTCCGCATCCGCCCCCACCATCACCGCGCCCTTTTTCGGATAGCAGTTCAGGATCTTGGCAATGTTGGTCGAGGTCACGGCGACAAATTCGTTCATCGTCAGGCGGCCCGTTGCCACCCCGTGGGTCCAGAGCATCGGCATCCGGTCCTCAAGCCCGCCCGTGCCATTGGGAATCTTGCTGAAATCGCCCACGCCAAAGCGCTTCTGCTCGGTGGTAAAGGCGCAGTGGTCGGTGGCCACCACCGACAAAGACCCGCTTTGCAAGCCCGCCCACAGGCTGTCCTGATGCTGTTTGTTGCGGAATGGCGGCGACATGACGCGGCGCGCCGCATGGTCCCAATCCTTGTTGAAATACTCGGATTCGTCCAGCGTCAGATGCTGGATCAGCGGCTCGCCCCACACCCGTTTGCCCTGCATGCGCGCACGGCGAATGGCCTCGTGACTGTCCTCACAACTGGTATGCACCACATAAAGCGGCGCGCCGGCCATGTCGGCAATCATGATCGCGCGGTTGGTGGCCTCGCCCTCCACCTGCGGCGGGCGGGAATAGGCGTGCGCCTCGGGGCCATTATTGCCGTCAGCCAGCAGTTGCGCGGTCAGTTCGGCCACCACATCGCCGTTTTCGGCGTGGACCAGCGGGGTTGCGCCCAGCTCGGCGCAGCGTTTGAAGCTCGCATAAAGCTCGTCATCATTCACCATCAGCGCGCCCTTATAGGCAAGGAAATGCTTGAAAGTATTGATACCGCGCCCGACGACCTCTTTCATGTCGTCAAACACCTGCTCTCCCCACCATGTCACCGCCATGTGGAACGAATAATCGCAATTCGCGCGGGTGGATTTGTTGTCCCAGCGCTTCAGCGCATCCAGCAGGCTTTCGCCCGGATTGGGCAGCGCGAAATCGACAACCATCGTGGTGCCGCCCGCCAGACCGGCCCGCGTGCCGCTCTCGAAATCATCCGAGGAATACGTCCCCATAAACGGCATTTCCAGATGCGTGTGCGGGTCAATCCCGCCGGGCATGATATAGCAGCCGGTCGCGTCCAGCACCTCGTCGCCGCTCAGGTCCGGCCCGATTTCGACAATCCGCCCGCCCTCGATTTTCACGTCGGCTTTATACGTCAGATCAGCGGTGACAACCGTCCCGCCCTTGATTACCTTGGTCATGTTACCCTCCCTATGGGCATGTTTGCAGTGCCGCGCTCAGGTCGCGGTTCTTTAAAATCATGTGAACATCGTTGGCAGCGCCGTAAGTACAGGCCGCCCCCCAGTCCACGCCGGTATCGGTATATTCGGCGGCCAGCACATCCTTGCCGGCGCGCGCATAAGGCAGCACCGCATCGCACCACCCGTCATTGAAACAGTCTTCGGTGATCACAAAGTCAAGGCTCGCGACCAGATCGCCGGTCAGTTCCGGCACGTTCTTCTGGCCAATGCGCAACCCCATGCCATGCGCCAGTTCGGCCAGCGCACGGATATAGCGCACCCCGTCGGCGCGCGTCAGGGCGAAGCCGCTTTCGTTGTCATAGACATCCATGTTATCCGGCTCGATGGCGTCAAACCCCATGTCCTTGCAGCGCTGGAACCGCGCCTGCATCAGGGGCAGCAACACATCGAGCTGCCGCACATCCAGAAACTTTTCATCCGGCCAGTCGCCATAGGTCCGCCCCACCACCGAGGCCGGAAAATCCCCCACATCGTCGCGGTAATTCTCGATCGTGCCGACCGACACATAACAAATCATCTGCACCCCGCGCGCGTTCATCTGCGCCACTTGCGCCGGGCTGATCGCATCGGGTTCCACATCCAGCACCTGCACATCGCGCGACAGGTTCAAAGGCTCGCCCAACTGCCAATCCCAATAGGATTGCGTCGCAACATCTTCAATCGGTTGCACCACAGCCGCAGCGTCACAGCCCGCCATCCCGAGCACCATCAGACCCAATCCAACCCGTTTCACCGAAACCTCCCTGTTTCCTGTTTTTCCGACTATTCCAGGGGGCTGGCCCCCCGGCCCGGTCGGTCGCGGCTATTCCACGATCTCGGCTTTTTCCAGAACCGCGTGCAACAGCACATCCGCCCCCGCCGTAGCCCATTCCTTGGAAATATCCTCGGCCTCGTTATGGCTCAGGCCATCCACACAGGGGCACATGATCATTG